>CAZZLX010000100.1:0-9508 GCA_964655235.1 uncultured Rhizobium sp. | reverse complement strand
GCGGCTCGATCTCCCTCCGCATCGCATAGACCTCGCGGCCGAGCTTCTCGGCGAGCTTGTCGCCGTACGCCTTGTTGTTGTCGGTGACGATCAGCATCTTGGTGCCGACCTCGCGCACGTCGGCCCAGGGGAAGCCATGGCCGAGCGAGGCCGAGAGCACGCCGTCCTTGCCTTCCAGCGACTTCATCTTCCTCACGAAGGTCGCCATCGGCTCGACCGTCGTCGGGTAGAGCCCGATCGTGCGGCAGTCGAACAGCGACATCACCGGCCTGACCTTGCCCTCGACCGTGTCGGCGATGATCTTGAACAGCTCCTCGGCGCGCTCGGCGATGTCGGTGTGCGGGTATTCCTTGTAGATGACCAAGGCCGTCGCAGCACCGAGCATCTCGTCGGTCAGGTGGCAGTGGAGATCGAGCTCCGCGCCGATCGGGACCTTCGGTCCGACGATCTTCCGGATGTTCATCAGAAGATCGCCTTCGCAGTCGTCGTAGCCCTCGGCGACCATCGCACCGTGCAGGTTGAGCAGCACGACGTCGACCGGCATCGCCTTCCTCAGGTCCGCGAGCACCTCGTCGCGGAACGCCTCGTAGACATGCTTCAGCGTCTTGTTCGCCGGCTGGGCGAAGCAGGCGAGGCTCTCGACGACCTCCCAGCCCTTGGCCTTGGCGCGGTCGCGGAAGATCACCAGCGGCACGCCGAAGACGCTCGGCGGGTTCCCGTGCTGGCCGCCGCGGACCATGTAGCATTCCTCGTAGAGCTTGAAGCCGGCGGGCAGCGGCGAAAACGTGTGGGTCTCGGTCGCCACCATGGCGGTGAACAGGCGCGTCACTTCAAGCTCCTCAGTTCCAGGGATTCTCGTCCAGCGGCCAGATCGGCCGTCGGACCTTGGTATACGGCAAGCGACGATAGTTCACGTCGATGCAGCCGGGCGAGGCCGCATAGACGATGCCGCGCGCGATCGGCGCAAAGCCGTCGCGGAAGTGGTTCATTGCCTTGACCACGACGAGCTGCTTCGCCATCGGATCGACGCCGAGCCGGGTGAAAGCCAGCGGCGAGGAAGTCGGCGAGCGAAGGCTGTTGGCGACGACGTCGATCTCGGTGCCATCGATGCGGAAGGCGGCGGCGCGGCCCAAGGGCAGCGCGCCGCCGCCCAGCATGTCGCGGAGATCGGGGTTGAGGCCGGTGACGGTCACATCCAGATCCAGCGGGGCGCCCGAGATCGGGCCGATCTTGCCACCGAGGCGGAGCTTCAGCCGACCGCCGACGCCGACTTCCTCCGCCAGCGCCACGGCACCCGCGTCCCAGATGCAGCCGACCGCAGCACTGGTGAGGCCGCGGGCAAGCAGCGCGCGCAGGACCCAGGTCGAGTCGCTGGGGGCGCCGCCGAAGGCGTTGTCGGTGACGTCGCCGATCACCACCGGGCCGTTGCCGGTAGCCTGCGGCAGGGAAGCGTCCTTTTCCTTGCCGGCGGAAATGGCGAGCGCACGGTCGATGCCGGGCTCGAGATCCATCCAGGGCGGCTCGAACTTCAAGCGGAGGTCATAGGCCTCGCGGCCGAGCTGTTCGGCGAGGCGCGCGCCTTCCTTTGGCCGGCCGTCGGTGATCACCAGCATCTTGGCCCCAACCTCCGGCACATCGGCCCAGGGGAAGCCATGCGCGAAGGAGACCGAGAGCACGCCGTCCCTGCCCTCGAACGACTTCATCCGCCTGACGAAGCTCGCCATCGGTTCGAGCGGGGTCGGGTAGAGGCCGATCGTTCGGCAGTCGAACAGCGCCTGGTGCGGCTCGAGCCGGCCTTCGAGCTTGCCCTGGATGATGTCGAACAGCTCGTCCGCGCGCGGCACCATGTCGGTGTGCGGATACTCCTTGTAGATGACCAATGCGTCGGACGCGTCGATCATCTCCTGCGTCAGGTGGCAGTGCAGGTCGAGCTCCGCCCCGATCGGAACCTTCGGCCCGACGATGTTTCGGATGCGGCGGAGCAGGTCGCCTTCGCAGTCGTCGTAGTCCTCGGCGACCATCGCGCCGTGGAGATTGAGCAGGACCACGTCGACCGGCATCGCGGCCTTGAGATCGCCCAGGATCTCGTCGCGATAGGTCTCGTAGACGTGGCGGAGCGTCCGCGTCGCCGGCGGGGCGAAGGTGGCAAGGCTTTCGACGACCTCCCAGCCAAGCGCCCTGGCGCGCTCTCGAAAACGCACCAGGGGCAGCGCGAAGAAGCCGTAGGGCTCGGTGTGCCTCCCGCCGCGCACCAGGTAGAAATCCTGGTAGAGCTTGAAGCCTGCCGGGATCGGCGAGAACGTGTTGGTCTCGGTCCCCAGCATCGCGGTGAAGAGACGCATCGGCGTCAGCCCCAAGGATTCTCGTCGAGCGGCCAGATCGGCCGGCGGACGTTCCTGTAAGGGATACGGTGGTAATTGGTGTCAATGCAGGCCGGTGAGGCGGCATAGACGATGCCGCGCGCGATCGGCTCGAAGCCCGAGCGGAAATGATTCATCGACTTCACGACCACGAGCTGCTTCGCCATCGGGTCGATGCCGAAGGCCTCGAACACGCGCGGCGAGAAGGTCTGGCAGCGCGTCGTGTTCGCGACCACGTCGATCTCGGTGCCGCCGATGCGGAAGGCGGCGGCACGTCCCAGCGGCATGCGGCCGGTGCCCATCACGTCGACCAGCTCGTCGGTCAGGCCGAGGACGGTCACGTCGATGTCCAGCGGGTCGCCGGAGACACGGCCGATCTTGCCGCCGAGCCTGAGCTGCAGGCGGCCGCCGACGCCGACCTCTTCGCAGAGCGCGACCGCGCCTGCATCCCAGAAGCAGCCGACCGCGGCGCTGGTCACGCCGCGCTTGAGCAGGCTCCTGAGCACGAAGGTCGAGTCCGACGGCGCGCCGCCGCCGGCATTGTCGGCGACGTCGCCGATCACCACCGGGCCGTTGCCCGACGCCATCGCCAGCGTGACGTCCTTGGCCTTGCCCGAGGAGATCGCCAGCGCGTGGTCGATCGCGGGCTCGAGGTCGAGCCACGGCGGCTCGATCTCCCTCCGCATCGCATAGACCTCGCGGCCGAGCTTCTCGGCGAGGCGCGCGCCCTCCTCCGGCTTGTCGTCAGTCACGACCAGCATCTTGGTGCCGGTCTCCCGGACGTCGCCCCAGGGGAAGCCGTGGCCAAGCGAAAGCGAGAGGATGCCGTTCCTGCCCTCCATCTCGCGCATCCGCGCAACGAAGCCCTTCATCGGCTCGTAGGTCGTCGGATAGAGGCCGATGGTGCGGCAGTCGAACATCGCCTGGTGCGGCTTCGTCTTCCCTTCGACCGTATCGGCGATGATGTCGAAGAGCTTGTCGGCGCAGTCCAGGATGTCGACGTGCGGGTACTCCTTGTAGATGACCATCGCGGTCGAGGCCTGCAGCATCTCGTCGGTCAGGTGGCAGTGGAGATCGAGCTCGACGCCCATCGGCACATTGGGCCCGACGATCCTCCTGATCTGCTGCATAAGGTCGCCTTCGCAGTCCTCGTAGCCGTCGGCGATCATCGCGCCGTGCAGGTTGAGGAGCACGACGTCGACCGGCATGGCTTTCCTCAGGTCGGCGAGGATCTCGTCGCGGAAGGTCTCATAGACGTGTTTGAGGGTCGGGGCGGCCGGCTGAGCGAAGGTGGCGAGGCTTTCCACCACCTCCCATCCCTTCGCTTGCGCGCGCTTGCGGAAATGGACGAGCGGCTCGGCGCAGAAATCCGGCGGCTCCTTATGCCGGCCGCCGCGGACGAGATAGAAATCCTTGTAGAGCTTGAAGCCCGCCGGGACAGGCGAGAAGGAATGGGTCTCGGTCCCGAGCATGGCGGTGAACAGGCGCATCGGCGGCTCCCAGAAGCGTGGGCGGAGCCTGCCCGAGGTGCTCCGGCGAAGTCCAGCAGGCCGCGCGGTGCGAGAAACCGGGCGCTAGAGAAACCGGGCGTAGAACATGATGTCCTCGGCGAGGATGCGCCGGAGTTCGCGGATGAGACCGGGGTCTGCCATCACGCGCGCAGCAATCTCGGAGTATCCCGGATAGCGGTTGCGGTTGAGATGGGGCAGCGTCGTGTCGATTCCGATGAGCCGCTGAAAACGAGGCCAGTCGCGGTTCAGGTCCTCGACCACGCCCACGAGGTCGAACGACTGCATGTCGCAGCCGCCGAAGACGATATCGGAATAGAACCGGCGGATCGCCGGCAGCTTTGCGAATTCAATCAGGCCAAGACGTTCGTCGAGCAGACGATCGTGCAACGCATTGCCGTGGCGCGGCTCCACCTGCCAGAAGAAGAAGTGCGAGATCGTGCGTGCGACCGGATCGCGCAGGAAGGTCACGCGCCGGCGCGCCGGCACATCCGCATATCGGATGGCCGGGAAATGTCCGTGGACGATGGCGACGGTCGGCGCCAGAGACGGACGCTTGAGCCGCTCCTGCTCCGAGCAGGTCTCGATGGAGACCTCATAGTCGACGGCGACCCGCTCTGGCCCGTACTTGCGAACCAAGACTTCGCGCAGGGACGTACCGAAAGCCTTCGGTACATGAAGCGAGATAAGCTCGAGTGGCTGGCTCGCAGCTTCGACCTGCATACGAGCGAGCCCGCAGTCCGTCGCCATCTTTTCCCCCGGGCACATCCACCCGAGGAAAAGATTGTTGGCTTTTTAGATAAATCGCTGTGATCGGCGTCACAAACCGTAGACACCCTAGGGGAGAGGCTTCTCGACGCTTTGGAGCAGAGCCAGAAGTCCCGCTAGAAGCTGCGCCGGGCTTGGTGGACAGCCCGGAATATGAAGATCGACCGGGACGACCTGGGCGACCCCGCCGACGATCCCGGGCCCCCCCTTGAAGCACCCCCCGTCGGCACCGCAGTCGCCGACCGCGACGACCCATTTTGGCGCAGGGACCGCCTCGAACGTCACTCGGACCGCCTCGGCCATGTTGCGCGTGACGGGTCCGGTGACCAGCAGCACGTCGGCGTGGCGGGGGCTCGCGGCGAAACGGATGCCGAAGCGCTCGACGTCGTGGATCGGATTGGAAAGGGCCCGGATCTCGAGCTCGCAGCCGTTGCAGGAGCCGGCATCGATCTCGCGGATGACGAGGCTGCGCCCGAGGCGCGCCCGCGACGCCTCGGCGACGCGACCCGCGAGCTCGGCGAGGGCGTCGGAAGAGGGCGGCGGCGACGGCAGCGTGACCGGACCGTCGGCGAGCGCCCGTCCGATCAACCGCCACATGCCGCCGCCCCTTCTACCTTAAGTGGCGCCGCCTTACAGCTTGCCGAGGACGGCCTCGGCGCTCGACACCTCGAACTTGCCGGGCTGCTCGACCTCGAGCGACTTGACAACGCCGTTGTCGACGACCATCGCGTAGCGCTTGGAGCGCTGGCCCATGCCGAAGCCGGTGCCGTCCATCTCGAGGCCCACGGCGCGGGTGAAGTCGCCGTTGCCGTCCGCGAGCATGACCACCTTGTCGCCGACGTTCTGCTGGGAGCCCCAGGCATCCATGACGAAGGCGTCGTTGACCGACAGGCAGGCGACGAGGTCGACGCCCTTCTTCTTCAGATCAGCGTTCTTGTCGACGAAGCCCGGCAGGTGCTTGGCCGAGCAGGTCGGCGTGAACGCGCCCGGCAGCGCGAACAGCACGGCCTTCTTGCCGGCGAACAGCTCCGCCATGTCGACGTCCTTCACGCCGTCGGCCGTCTTGCGCTTCACCTTCACCGACGGGATCTTGTCACCGACCTTCAAAGCCATGGCATCCTCACTCGTCTTCAGGGTCTCTGGGGAGGGCCGCGTGGCCCTTCGTGAGCCGCAAGCATCGCCGCCCTTCGTCCCGCGCGCAAGGCCGTGATTGCGAGGCCGGTTCCCTCACGGTAGCTTCACGCTTCGAGTGAAACGGCGCGAGCGCATCGGCCACAGAGAATGCTGACGCTGACACTCCTCGGTCTTTTCTCCCTCGCCGTTCTCGGCTTCGCCGCGCCCTTCCTTCGCCCTCAACGCCTGGTCCACGGCCTGGCCGGCGCCTTCGCACTGGCGCTCGGCATCGCCGCCGCCATCCGCCTTCTCGCCGGCGGCGACGTCACCGAGCTCGACCTGCCGCTCGGGCTTCCCTGGATCGGTGTCCACTTCCGGCTCGACGACCTGACCTGCTTCTTCATGGCGGCGATCAACCTCGCGGCGGCGCCGGTCATGGTCTTCGCCGACGGCTACGCCCGGCGCCAGCCCGAGCCCGAAAGGGCCCGGGCGCCCCTGCGGATCTTCCTGGTCGCCTGCAACCTCGTGCTGCTCGCCAACGACGCTTTCGTGTTCCTGATGGCGTGGCAGCTGGCGGCGGTCGCCTCCTGGCTCCTGGTTCTCGCCAACCATCGCGAGGACGAGGGCCGACGCGCCGCCTTCGTCTGCCTGGCGATGGCGAGCCTGAGCCTGCTGCTGCTCCTCCTCGCCTTCGGCGCGATCGCCGGCGCCGACGGCGACTACCGCTTCACGCCGATGCGGGAGGCGACCGAGCGGCCGCTGCTGGCGACGGCCGGGGTGGTGCTGGCGATGCTGGGCTGCGGGGCGAGCGCGGGGCTGGTGCCGCTTCATCTCTGGCTGCCGCTCGCCCACCCCGCGGCGCCGAGCCATGTCTCGGCCCTACTTTCCGGCGTCATGGTCAAGGTGGCGCTCTACGGGCTCGCCCGCATCCTCTTCGATCTGGCCGGCCCGCCCGGCTGGTGGTGGGGCGTAACCCTGGTGGTCGCGGGCGCGTTCTCGGCCCTGCTCGGCATCCTCTACGCGCTGATGCAGCGCGACCTGAAGCGCCTGCTCGCCTATTCGACGATCGGGGATGTCGGCATCGTCGTCTTCGCGCTTGGGCTCTCGCTGTCGTTCCGCACCAACGAGCTGTTCGACCTCTCGGCGCTGGCGCTGACCGCCGCGCTCGCCCATGTCCTCAATCACGCCTTCTTCAAGAGCCTGCTTTTCTGCGGCGCCGGCGTGGTCATCGAGGCGACCGGGGAGCGCGATATCGAGAAGCTGGGCGGGCTCGTCCGCGGCATGCCCTACACCAGTCTGTTCATGCTGATGGGGGCGCTTGCGGCTTCCGGCCTGCCACCGCTGAACGGCTTCATCTCCGAATGGCTGGTGCTGCAGTCGGTCTTCGCCTCCTCGGCGCTTCCAGACAACCTGCCGAGGCTGATCGTTCCGCTGATGGCCGCGGTGCTGGCGCTCGCCGCAGCACTTGCGGCCGCCGGGTTCGTGCGCGCCTTCGGCATCACTTTCCTCGGCCGCCCTCGCTCGGAAGCGGCGGCGAAGGCGGTCGAGCCGGGCGGCCCGATGCTGACCGGCCTCGCCCTCCTCGCCGGCGCCTGCCTCGTCCTCGGCGTCTTCCCGGTGCTCGGGCTTAAGCTCGCGGAATCGGCGGCACATGGTGTGGTCGGGGTCGATCTTCCGCCAGGCGCCATCGGCTGGTTCTTCATCTCGCCGCTCGGAACGGGCGGGGCCGCGTATGCGGGACTCTTCGCCTTTCTCGCCGTCCTCGCCCTGGCGCTGGTTCTGCGCGCGCTGCTCGGCCGCGTCTGGCCCGAGCGGCGCCGCCGCACCGCCGCGTGGAACGGCGGCTATGCCGATGCCGGCCCAGCGGCGCAATACTCGGCTTCCGGCTTCTCGCAGCCGCTCCGGCGCGTCTTCGCCACCTCGGTGTTCCGTGCCGGCGAGACCGTCGACATGCCGCCGCCCGGCGACACGCGTCCGGCGCGGCTCGACCTAAGCCTCGTCGATCCTGTGTGGAGATGGGGCGCCGAGCCCGCCCGGCGTGCGGTCGAGGCGCTGACGCTTTGGCTCAACGCGCTGCAGTTCCTCTCGATCCGGCGCTATCTCTCGCTGATGTTCGCGGCGCTGATCACCCTCCTCCTGATCGTGGCGGCGAGCCAGCAATGATCCCGGCCGCGATCTCCGCCACGCTTCTTCAGCTCGTGCACGTCCTGCTGGCGCTGGCGGCGGCGCCGCTGCTGGTCGGGGCGACCCGCTTCTTCAAGTCGCGCCTCCAGCAGCGCCGCGGGCCCTCGCCGATTCAGCCCTATCGCGATCTCCTCCGTCTTCTGCGCAAGGAGACGGTGCTCGCCCACGACGCCTCGTGGATCTTCCGCGTCACCCCCTATCTCGTCTTCGCCGCGACCGCGGTCGCGGCGTCCATGGTGCCGATGTTCGCGCTCGACCTGCCCTTCGCCTCGGCCGGCGACCTGATCGCGATCGTGGCGTTGATCGCGACCGCGCGCTTCTTCCAGTCGCTCGCCGCCCTCGATGTCGGCACGGCCTTCGGAGGAATCGGCGCCAGCCGCGACGCACTGATCGGCTCGCTCGCTCATCCGGCCATCCTGATGGTGGCCTTCGCGCTGGCGCTGGTCGCGGGATCCACCGCGCTGCCGGCGATCGCCCGGTTCGTCGTGTCCGGCGGAGTCGGCGTCGAGGTTTCCCTGGCCCTCGCGCTGATCGCGCTCCTGATGGTCGCGATCGCCGAGAACGGCCGCGTGCCGGTCGACGACCCCGGGTCACGGCACGAGCCGAGCATGGTCCGCGAGACGATGACCCTCGAATACTCCGGTCGCAACCTGGCGCTGCTCGAGGCGGCGCAGATGCTGAAGCTGCTGGTGTTCGTCTCGCTGGTCTTCTCGCTCTTCGCGCCCTGGGGCCTGGCCGACGCCGAGGACGGTCTCGACCTCGCGGAGCTGGCCGGCGGCATTGCCGTCTTCGGGCTGCATCTTCTCGGCGCCGCGGTTGCGATTGCCGTCTTCGAGCTCGCCATTGCCAGGATGCGGATCTTCCGCGTCGTCGAGTTTCTGGGCGCCGCCTTCATCCTCGCGGTGCTGGCCGTGGTCTTCCGCTTCGTCACCGAGGCATCGTGATGTTCGCCACGATCGCCTACGACCTCTCGCACCTGACCGGCGCCATGGTGCTGCTGGCGGGGTTCCTCGTGCTCTACCAGCGCCGCCTGCTCGGCGTGTTCCGCGCCTTCGCGCTCCAGTCGCTGGCGGTCGCTGCCACCGCCGCCTGGCAGGCCTACAGCCAGGACGCGCCGCACCTCTACGCGACGGCCGCGATCGCACTGGTGCTCAAGGGCATCGCCGCCCCGATCGCGCTCAACTGGATCGTCCGGCGCCTCGACATCCACCGCACGGTCGAGACCGCGATCGGCATCGGGCCGACCATGCTCGCCGCTGTGGGCCTCGTCGTGCTGGCAACGCTTCTCGTCCTGCCGGTCACCGTGAGCTCGGCGGCGCTGACCCGCGAGACGCTGGCGATCGCGCTCTCGGTACTGCTGATCGGCTTCCTGGTGATGATCACGCGCCGGAACGCGATCACCCAGGTGGTCGGGTTCATGTCGCTGGAGAACGGGCTCGTGCTGGCGGCGGTCGGCGTCAAGGGCATGCCGCTGGTCGTCGAGATGAGCGTCGCCTTCTCGCTGCTGATTGCGTTCATCCTCTTCGGCATCTTCTTCTTCCGCATCCGCGAGCGCTTCGACACGCTCGACCTGCA
>CAZZLX010000099.1:0-9518 GCA_964655235.1 uncultured Rhizobium sp. | reverse complement strand
AATCCCCGGACCGTCCGGCTGATGAGCGAGCACATCGACCTCGACGTCTCGGGCATCCTTCGAGGCGAGATGACCTACGACAAGGCGGGCGACGCCCTGATCGAGACCACCATGCGGGTCGCGAACGGGCGGGTGACCTGTGCCGAGGCGCTCGGCCATCGGGAATACACTCTGACCAAGCTCTACCGGAGCGCCTAAGGGACTTCGCGCCATGGCGCGGCGGTCGCTACCCGATCTCGAGACCCTGGCGACCCGCGCCTTCGCGCGGTCCAGGACTTCTGAGGCGAATGCCCGTTCGGTCGCCCGCGCCCTGGTCGCGGCCGAAGCCGATGGGCTTTCCTCACACGGCCTTTCCCGGCTTGCCGCCTATTGCGACCAGGCCATCGCCGGCAAGGTCGACGGCGTCGCCACCCCCAGGGTTAGTAGGCCGAAGCCGTCGGTGATCGCGGTCGATGCCGCCAGCGGCTTCGCCTTCCCGGCGCTGGAAGCCGGATTCTCGGCGGCGATTCCGGCGGCGCGGGAGACCGGCCTGGTCGCCGTCGCCGTCGGCCATTCTCACCACTTCGGCGTCGCGGGTCATGCGGTCGAGCGCCTGGCCGAGGCCGGCCTCATCGGCATCGCCTTCGGTAACTCGCCGGCGGCGATCGCGCCCTGGGGTGGATCCAGGCCGCTGTTCGGCACCAATCCGATCGCCTTCGCCTGGCCGCGCGCCGGGCGCCCGCCTCTCGTCATCGATCTGTCGTTGAGCAAGGTCGCGCGCGGCAAGATCATGGTCGCAGCCCAGAAGGCCGAGGCGATCCCTGAAGGCTGGGCGCTCGATGCCGAGGGCAAGCCGACGACCGACGCCAAGGCGGCTCTCGCCGGCGCGATGATCCCGATGGGTGATGCCAAGGGCGCCGCGCTGGTGCTGATGGTCGAACTGCTCGCCGTCGCGCTGACCGGCAGCAACTTCGGCTGGGAGGCGTCGAGCTTCTTCGACGCGAAGGGACCGCCGCCCCATGTCGGCCAGATGTTCCTCGCCTTCGATCCGCCCGCCTTCGCGGCGGACGCGTCCGTGCGCGCCGAAGTTCTGTTCCAGGCGATGGGGCGGCAGGCCGGCGTCCGTCTCCCCGGCGACCGGCGCTTCGATCTGCGCGCCAAGGCGAAGGCCGACGGCATCGAGGTGCCGGACGCGCTGCTGGCCGAGATCGAGCGCCGCGCGGCCTAAGCCAGCAGCCTCCAGGCCATCCCCAGGATGGCCGATCCCGCCAGCGTCTCGATCATCCCGCGCTTGAAGCGGAAGAGCGCGATGGCGGACGCGAGCGCCAGGGTCAGCGCCACCGGATCGAGCGTCCGCCAGTTCGGTTGCGGCACTTGCAGCCAGCCGACCTGGACGAAGGGGACCTCGGCGAAGATCACGTGAAGCGCGAACCAGACCGCGAGGTTCAGGATCACGCCGACGATCGCCGCGGTGATGGCGGTCAAAGCCGCGTCGAGCTGCGGCACGCCGCGCAGCCGCTCGACATAGGGCGCGCCGACCAGGATCCAGAGGAAGGAGGGGACGAAGGTCACCCAGACGACGAGCGTCGCCGCCAGCATGCCGGCGAGGCTCGGGTTCAGCATGCCGGGGTCGCGATAGCCGGCGAGGAATCCGACGAACTGCACGACCAGGATCAGCGGGCCGGGCGTGGTCTCGGCGAGCGCCAGGCCGGACAGCATTTCCTCGGGCTTGAGCCAGCCATAGTGATTGACCGCTTCCTGGGCGACATAGGCCAGCACCGCATAGGCGCCGCCGAAGGTCACCACCGCCATCTCGGAGAAGAAGACGCCGAGCTGCGTCCAGGTCGACTGCCAGCCGAATGCGGACCACAGGAGCGCGACCGGACCCAGCCACAGCGCGCCGCCGATCAGCGCGACCTTGATGGCGTGGCCCGCGCGCGGCGTCAGGTGATCGGCGCTGTCCTCGATCACGCGGTCGGCGGCGCCGTGGCCCGAGCCCTTGAAGAGGTGCGGTGCCATCCGATGTCCGAGGAAGCCGGTCAGGCCGGCGCCGATGACGACCACCGGGAACGGCACGTGCAGGAAAAAGAGGGCGACGAAGGCGATCACGGCCAGCGTCACCATCGCCGCATTCTTGAGCGCCCGCGTGCCGATGCGGACGAGCGCCTGGAAGACGATGGCGAGGATCGCGCATTGCAGCCCGTAGAAAAGCGCGGCGACCGCCGGTACCTCGCCATGAACCGCGTAGAGCCAGGAAAGTGCCATGATGCAGGCGTATCCGGGCAGCACGAACATCGAGCCGGCGACGATGCCGCCAAGCGTCCGGTGCATGAGCCAGCCTATGTAGGTGGCGAGCTGCTGCGCCTCCGGCCCCGGCAGCAGAGTGCAGAAATTGAGCGCGTGCAGGAATCGCGTCTCGCCGATCCAGCGGCGCTCGTCGACCACCATCCGGTGCATCATCGCGATCTGGGCGGCGGGACCGCCGAAGTTGATGAAGCCCAGCTTCGCCCAGAGGCGGAAGGCTTCGCCGAAAGCGGGCTTTGTCATTCAGATCGGCGGCCAGCCATGCGTTTCCCCCCGTGCGTCGCGGCACCATGCGTAGAGCGCATCATAGACCACCAAGCCGTGGCGGAGCATCTCGTGGTCGTCGCCGAAGACGCGTGAGAGGCCGAGCGAAAGGGCGAGAAGTCCAGGCGACTGCGGCGACAGCTCGGGGTGCCCGGTGTCGGCGCCTCGGACGATGATCGCCAGGTCGCGCAGCGCGGGATCGTCCAGGCCGTACTTCGCAAGGAACGCATCGAAGCTGCAGAGCGGTCCGACATGGCTGAGCTCGACGTTCGGCACGTCGTAGGGAATGGCGCCGGTCTCGGCCGCGACGGAGGCGACCTCGCCCGACGGCACGTAGAGGAATTCCGGATCCTCGTCGATGAAGCGGGCGATCAGCCAAGGACAGGCGATCCGGTCGATCTTCGGACGTTCGCGAGTGACCCACTTCATCTCGGCGCTCCCTCGCGTCAGATCGCTTCGGTCGGGCCGCCGGCCGCGCGCCAGGCGGCGAGACCGCCGGACAGGATGTCGGCGTCGTAGCCGAGCCGCCGCAGCGCCGCCGCCGCTTCCAAGCTCACCTCGAAGCCGTAGACGCAGGAGACGACGACCTTGCGCCCCCGCGAGAGCCTGGGTCCCCATTCATCGACGCGGCCCGGGTCGTGCCAGGCGACGTCGGGCATGCGGATGCCGGAGGCGGCGTAATCATCGGGAAGGCGCACGTCGACGAGCAGCATGGCGGTCCGGTCGGCGAGGACTTCTTCAGCCGTCACGCCCACGGTGGGCGGCAGCGGCGAGCGACGCGACGTCGCCGCCTCGTATCTCTGCGAGATCCGACCCCAATGCAGGTTGCGCATGATCGTGTCGACGTAGCGGCCGGCGTCGGCGCCGAAATCGAGGTGATAGGCATGCTCGTACATGTCGAGCGCCCAGATCGGCTCGGCATCGGCGAGGACGTGGGTGTGATCGGCGGCCCACTGATTGACGAGACGGCCGTCGCGCTTCGACCAGGCGAGGATCACCCAGCCGCTGCCGCCACCGAGCGCCTTGCCCATCGCCGTGAAGCGCTTCTGCCATCGCTCGACACTTTGGAAGTCGCGCGCGATCGCGTCTGCGATCGGGCCGGCGGGATCGCCCTTTCCGCCGAGCCCCTCGAAATGGACCTCATGCAGAACCATCGAGTTGTGGGCGATCAACGCCTCGCGGGCGAGGCCGTTCGTCACGAAGTTCGGCTCGGCTGTGAGGTCGAGGCCGTCCAGCTTCTTCTCGATCGCGTTCAGCCGGCGGACGGCGCCGCCGTAGTTGTTCACGTAGTGGCTGGAAACGAGCTTTGCCGAGAGGCCGTCGAGGCGGCTCGGCTTGAAGGAGAGGGCGGCGATTGAATGTAGCATGCGGCTTTATAGCATTCGTATCTTAAAAGATACATATGTATCTTCATATCCAGATCTCTTATAGTGGCACCATGACCGAGGCTGATCCCCCGGCGGACTTCCGCTGGCTTCTGCTGTTCCACCAGATCCCGCCGAAACCGGCATATCTGCGGGTCAAAGCGTGGCGCCGGCTGCAGGCGATTGGCGCGGTCGCGCTCAAGAACACGGTCTATGCCCTGCCCAACTCGCCCGACGCGCTGGAAGACCTGCAGTGGCTCAGGCGCGAGATCGTCGAGAGCGGCGGCGAAGCCTCGATCGTCGAGGCGCGCCTGCTCGACGGCATCACCGACGGTGACGCCAAGGCGCTCTTCATCGCAGCGCGCGACGCCGACTACGCCGAACTGGTCGAGGAGACGCGGCGCCTCGATGCGGACGCCGACGACGCGCGCGCCAAGCTCTCGAAGCTTCGCCGCCGCTTCGAGGACATAAGGCGCATCGACTTCTTCGGCAGCGAAGGCCGCGAGGTCGCGGACGGGATGCTGGGCGAGCTCGAGCGGAAGCTGGGAGGAGAAAGGATGCCCGCGATCCAGGAACAGGGCGATCTCCAGGAGCGCGTCTGGGTGACGCGCCGCGGGGTCCAGGTCGACCGCATCGCGTCAGCCTGGCTGATCCGGCGCTTCATCGATCCGAAGGCGCGCTTCAAGTTCGTGGCGCCGCAGGGCTACGCGCCGCTGCCGGGCGAGCTCCGCTTCGACACCTACGACGGCGAATTCACCCATGAGGGCGATCGCTGCACCTTCGAGGTGCTGGCGCTTCGCTTCGCCCGCGACGACGCGGCGCTGGCCGCGATCGCCGAGATCGTCCACGACATCGACCTCAAGGATTCGAAGTTCGATCGCCCGGAAGCGGCCGGCCTGGCTC
This sequence comes from uncultured Rhizobium sp., assembly GCA_964655235.1. Classification (GTDB taxonomy): domain Bacteria; phylum Pseudomonadota; class Alphaproteobacteria; order SHVZ01; family SHVZ01; genus SHVZ01. The sequence continues at coordinate 4,704 of CAZZLX010000099.1, read as the reverse complement.
TGGCCTTCGCCGGCATCTCATCCGGCGAGGCCACCGACGAGGCGCGCCTGGAGAAAGGGGCGGCGCTCCTCGACGGGCTCTACCGTCACTTCGGCGGCAAGGCCTAGGCGAGGCTCTTGGACGCGATCTCGAACACGTCTTTCGAGAGTCCCGGCTCGGCGACGATCCGCTGCAGCTCGGCCTTCATCAGCGCCTGGCGCGGCTTGTCGTAGCGGCGCCAGCGACCGAGCGGGCCGACCAGACGCGCGGCGACCTGAGGATTGAACTTGTCGGTCCAGATCACCTGATCGGCGAGGAAGCGGTAGCCGCTGCCGGTCACGTCGTGGAAGCGGACAGGGTTGCCGCCGGCGAAGGCGCCGACCAGCGCCCGCACCTTGTTGGGGTTCTTCCGGTCGTAGGCCGGGTGGTCGACCAGCTTCTTGATCCGGTCGAGCGCATCGGGGGCCGGCGCTTGGGCCTGGATCGCGAACCACTTGTCGAGCACCAGCCCCTCGCCCTTCCAGCGATCGTAGAAGCGATCGAGCGCGACCTGGCCTTCGATGCCGCCCAGCTCGGCGAGCCGCGCCAAGCCCGAGACGGAGTCGGTCATGTTGGTGGCGGTCTCGAAGTGGAGCGCCGCACGACGGCGAGCGTCGCGGCTGTCCTCGGCGGTCAGGTAGGAGAGTGAGACGTTGCGGAGGCTGCGCCGGCCGACATCGTCGGACTCGAAGCGATAGGCGCCCGACACCCGGTTCGCCTCGTAGAGCGCTTCCCAACGGTCGGCGAGGCGCTTCGCCAGCGTCTTCCGCAGATGCTCGCGCGCTGCCCAGAGGCCGTCGATGTCGATCTCGCTCATCAGCTCGCCGAGATAGGCGATGCCGGGGAGGCTCGTCGCATCCGCGATCAGCGCGCGGTCGAGCCGCTGGTCGTCGAGCGTGCGCCGGACGGCGTCGACGAAGGCGTCGGGCACCGCCATCGGCCGCCCCGCCTTCCGGTCCTCGACCATGCCGAGGATCAGCTTGGCGGCGAGCTGCTGGCCCGCTTCCCAGCGCGCGAACGGATCGCTGTCATGCGCCATCAGGAAGGTGAGCTCGGCATCCGAGCGCGGCGCCGTCAGCTTGACCGGCGCCGAGAATCCGCGAAGCAGCGAAGCGACGGGCTTCTCGGGCACGTCCTCGAAGACGAAAGTGCTGCGGGCTTCCTTGACGTCGAGCACGCGTGTCTGGGGTCCGGCCTTGGCTTCGCCTTCGAGCCTGAGCGCCATGTCGCGCCCGGCACCGTCGAGCAGTCCGACGCTGAGCGGGATGTGCATCGGCCGCTTGTCGGGCTGGCCCGGCGTCGGCGGCAGGTTCTGGCCGACCGTCAAAGTGTAGCGCTTGGAGGCGGGATCGTAGCTGCCGTCGACCTCGAGCTCGGGCGTGCCGGCCTGGGCATACCAGAGGCGGAACTGCTTGAGGTCGGCGCCGTTGGCGTCCTCCATGGCTCGGACGAAGTCGTCGCAGGTGACCGCCTGTCCGTCATGGCGCTTGAAGTACAGGTCCATGCCCTTGCGGAAGCCCTCGTGGCCCAGCAGCGTGTGCTGCATGCGGACCACCTCGGCGCCCTTCTGGTAGACGGTCGCGGTGTAGAAGTTGTTGATCTCGATGTAGCTGTCCGGGCGCACCGGATGCGCCATCGGGCTCGCATCCTCGGGGAACTGGCCGGCGCGGAGACCCCGCACCTCGCCGATGCGCGTGGTCGCCGCCGAACCCATGTCGGCGGAGAACTGCTGGTCGCGGAAGACGGTCAGGCCTTCCTTGAGCGACAGCTGGAACCAGTCCTGGCAGGTGACGCGGTTGCCGGTCCAGTTGTGGAAGTATTCGTGCGCGATCACGGCCTCGATCGCGTGGTAGTCGGCGTCGGTGGCCGTATCGGGATCGGCCAGAACGAGCTTCGAATTGAAGATGTTGAGGACCTTGTTCTCCATCGCGCCCATGTTGAAGTCGTCGACCGCGACGATCATGAAGATGTCGAGGTCGTATTCGAGGCCGTAGACGTCCTCGTCCCACTTCAACGACTTCTTCAGCGAGTCCATCGCGTGCCGGCAGCGCTTCACGTCGCCGGGACGGACGTAGATGTGCAGGCTGACCTTGCGCCCGGATCGGGTCACGAACGTATCGTCGAGAGATTCCAGAGGACCGGCGACAAGTGCGAACAGATAGGCCGGCTTTGGGAAAGGATCCTCCCACCGGGCGAAGTGCCGACCGTCGCTGAGATCGCCCGAGGCGACCAGGTTGCCGTTGGACAGCAGCACCGGTGCCGCCTTGCGATCGGCGGTGATCGTCGTCGTGTAGCGCGACATGACGTCGGGGCGGTCGAGGAAGTAGGTGATGCGGCGAAAGCCCTCGGCCTCGCATTGCGTGCAGTAGAGGTCCTTGGACTTGTAGAGGCCGGTTAGCTCGGTGTTCTCCTGCGGCTTGATCCGGGTCGCGATGTCGAGGACGAAGCTGTCGGGCACACCCCTGACGGTCAGCGACTCCTCGTGGGCCTCGTGGACCGCCGGCTGCTCGTTCAGCGCCACCGAGATCAGCTCCAGCTTCTTGCCGTCGAGGACCAGATCGTCCGGCCGCGACCTGGCGTCCGGGTTGCGCCTGACCGAGAGCCGCGCGTGGACCTCGGTCGACTCGGTGCCGAGCTCGACCTTGAGGTCGATCGTGTCGATGAGGAACGGCGGCGGGGTGTAGTCCTCGCGGCGGATCGTCTTCGGCGCGGCGGCGGTCATGGCGTCCTCGAAACTCGGGGCGAAGGGTGAAGGGCCGGATCGTAGCAGGGGTCAGCCGATCTCGAACCAGGCAAGAAGCGCCGAAACCGTGACAACCGAAAGCACGGTCGAGATCAGCGTCGCCTGGGTCGCCGGCGCGACGTAGAGGCCGTAGCGCTGGGCCACGACGAAGGTCAGCGCACCGGTCGGGAGCGCCGCCAGGATCACCGCCGAGCTCGCCCAGAACGGTTCGAGGCGGAAGACGCCGTAGGCGAGCCAGAAGGTCAGCGCCGGCTGCACGATCAGCTTGAGGAAGACGAGCCAGCTCGTCTCGCGCGCGTCGCCGCCGCCCTCGTGCGCGACCAGCGACAGGCCCATCGCGAACAAGGCGCAGGGGCTCGAGGAGGCGCCGAGGATCTCGCAAAGGTTGGTCAGCGGCTTCGGCAGCGGCAGGCCGAGCCCCGACCAGGCGACGCCGACGACCGCCGACATCACCAGCGGGTTCTTCAAGAGCGCGACGAAGACGTCGCGGAAGATCCGGACCGGGTTGCCGCTCTTGGCCGAGGCGAACTCGATCAGGACCACGACCGCCCCGACGATCACCGCGCCGTTGAAGACGGTCAGGATCAGCGCCGGCAGAACTCCCCTCTCGCCGAAGGCGGTCAGGAACAGCGGCACGCCCATGTAGCCGGTGTTCGAGAACACCGCCGTCATTCCCTGAAGCGGCAGCTCCGCCGCATGCCGGCGGAAGACGATCAGGCCGGCGACGAGCGAGAGGAGGGCGGTACCGAGCAGACCGATGGTGTAGGCACCGAGATAGGACCAGTGGAAGACCTGGGTGAGCGGCACCCGCGCCATCGACAGGAACAGCAGCGGCGGAAGCGCGAAGTAGTAGACGAAGGCGTTGAGCGCCCCGGTCGAGCCCTGCCCGAGCAGGCCCGAGCGCGCTGCCAGGTATCCGCCGAGGATGATCGCGAAGACCGGGAGCGAGACGTTGAGGATCGCGTCCATGGGCCGCATCTTAGCGAGGAGAGGCGGGCGCGCCGCGCCTCAAAAATGGGCAAAGAAAAGGGCCGCGGATCTCTCCGCGGCCCTTCCTCAAGCTTAGGCGGTCGACGGACTTAGAAGTCCATGTCGCCCATGCCGCCCATGCCACCGCCCGGCGGCATCGACGGAGCAGCCTTCTTCTCCGGCTTCTCGGCGACCATCGCCTCCGTGGTGATCAGGAGGCCGGCGACCGACGCGGCGTTCTGCAGAGCGACGCGCACGACCTTGGTCGGGTCGATGATGCCGCGCTTCACCAGGTCGGCGTACTCGCCGGTCTGGGCGTCGAAGCCCCAGTTGGCATCCTTCGACTCGAGCAGCTTGCCGACGACGATCGAGCCGTCGGTGCCGGCGTTCTCGGCGATCTGGCGGGCCGGAACCTGGATCGCCTTGCGGACGATCTCGACGCCGACGCGCTGGTCGTCATTGGCCGGCTGGACCTTGCTCAGCGCCTTGATGGCATAGAGCAGGGCGACGCCGCCGCCCGGGACGATGCCTTCCTCGACCGCGGCGCGGGTCGCGTGCATCGCGTCGTCGACGCGATCCTTGCGCTCCTTCACCTCGACCTCGGTGGCGCCGCCGACGCGGATCACCGCGACGCCGCCCGCGAGCTTCGCCAGGCGCTCCTGGAGCTTCTCACGGTCGTAGTCCGAGGTGGTCTCATCGATCTGGGCGCGGATCTGGCCGCAACGGGCCTCGATGTCCTTCTTCTTGCCGGCGCCGTCGACGATCGTGGTGTTCTCCTTCTCGATCGTGACGCGCTTGGCCTGGCCCAGCATCTGCAGGGTGACGTTCTCGAGCTTGATGCCGAGGTCTTCGGAGATGACCTGACCGTTGGTCAGGATCGCGATGTCCTCCAGCATGGCCTTGCGGCGGTCGCCGAAGCCCGGCGCCTTGACCGCGCAGACCTGCGGGCCGCCGCGCAGCTTGTTGACGACCAG
>CAZZLX010000098.1:0-9531 GCA_964655235.1 uncultured Rhizobium sp. | reverse complement strand
ACCGATTCGGCTGAAGGAAAAGGTCGCGGCCTATGAGCGGCGCCTGGTCGCCGAGGCGCTGGCGGCTGCCGGCGGCAACGGCGCTGCCGCGGCGCGGGCGCTGGGGCTCGGCTATCACCGCTTCCGCCGGCTGAGCGCCAAGCACGGGCTCGGTCAGGCGGCAGCTTCGTAGCGCTTGCGGCGGAGCCAGTCGCCGGCCGAGAGGAACCAGTAGACCATCTGCGCCGGGACCTTGCCGATCGGGCCGCCGGCGAAGGCAAGGCCGAACGGCGCCAGCATGCGCCAGCGATCGTCGCCGTCGGCGATCGCGGACGCGATCATCTCGCCGCCGACGGTGGTGGCGACGAGGCCGTGGCCGCCGAAACAGGTGACGTGCCAGAGCCCGTCGTCGAGCTGGCCGACGCAGGGCATCTTGTGGCGCGCATAGCCCATCCAGCCGCCCCAGGCGACGTCCATGCGGACATCGGCCAGCTGCGGATAGACCTTCAGCATGTCGGCGCGGATGATCTCTTTCAGCCGCTCTTGATCCGGGTGGAAGACCGAAATGCGTCCGCCCCAGAGGATGCGGCCGTCGGGCAGCGGGCGGTAGTAGTCGTTCGCGAGGCGCACGTCGGAGACGCCGGTGGAGACCCGGATAGTCTGCCTGAGACGATCGCCGAGCGGCTCGGTGACCACGATGTACGTTGCGACGGGAATCGTCGCGGCCGAGACGCGCAGGTTTAGCCCACCGATGTAGCCGCCGCAGGCGAGCACGACATGCCGGCAGCGCACGCGACCATTCGGCGTCGTCACGATGCGGTTGCCCATCTCGCGTCCGAGGCCGGTCGCGGGCGTCCCTTCGAAGATCCTGACGCCCCTGGCCTCGGCGAGGCGGGCGAAGCCGCGCGACATGTCGAGCGGATGCACGCGGAAGGCATCGGGATTATAGGCACCATCGGCATAGCGCTCGGTCGCGAGCGCCTCCGCCATCCGCGCCTTCGGCCAATGCTCGATCCGCATGCCGTAGGTCGCGTTCATCCGCTCGACGTAGGGCGACAAGCCTTCGCCGTGCTCGGCGAGATTGCACTTGAGCAGGCCGGCCTCGCGACGGACGCCCGCCTCGTCGGCGCGATCGCGGACACGCGCATGGGCCTCCAGGCTCAGACGATAGAGCGTCTGCGCGATCTCGCGACCGAGCTTCCGCTCGATCTTGTCGAGACCCAGCGAGTATCCGGGCGACACGAAGCCGCCGTTGCGTCCCGAAGCACCCCAGCCGACGCGGCGGGCCTCGATCAGCACCACGCTGCGATTTCGCTCCGCCAAGCCCAGCGCCGTCGCGAGACCGGCCAGCCCGCCGCCGATCACGCAGGTCTCGGCCTCCACCACTCCATCCAGTGTGTGGCGGCGCGCATCGTCGGTGCGCGTGCGGGCGTAATAGCTGTCAGCATATTCAGTGATCATGGCCGGAGAGTTACCCAGCAGCCTTTCGTCTAGGCAAGGAACTTGGAGGGGGAGCGTCTCGTTAGGTTCCGCTACTTCGAATAGGTTTGGTGCGCACTGGCCCCGGATGATGGATGAGCCCGGAGCTTCTCTCCCCTTTCGCCAACGCACCTGCCGATGTTTCTGATACTCAACCTAGAGATGCTATTCTCCGCCAGACTAGGTCGGATCTTTCAATGATTTCAATCAATAGCCGTTAACCAAACCGACGTGTTTGGTTGACACATGCCCGGTTCGGTGGTCGACTTCTACTTAAAATTAAACCAAATTCGGCTGATGTCGGCAGAAGAGCCATGGCAGATCCGAGCCCTCCTTCCGTCCGTGCCGCGTCCTCGCAAGGAGTTCCCGTGACCCATCCGCCCGGGCCGGCGGTGGTGACGATCCGGGCGCTCGACCTCAGCCTTATCCGCAACGGCATGGATGAGGAGTGGAGCCGCCGCTCGCAGCAGATCCATACGCTGCTGCAGAAGGAGTTGAAGCAGTTGCTCTCAGGCAAGGGCTGGTTCTGGCCGCAGTCCGACAATTTCTATCTGCTGGTGTTCTGGCTCGGCTCCGAAAGCGTGGTCGAGGACATCTGCGAGAAGATCCGCGCGACAGTCCTGCATCATGTCCGGGGGCTCCGAAGCGACTACGCCAGCTTCACGCTCCCCATCAATGGCGGCCATCTCGAAGAGCGTGGACGGTTCGACGTCGACCGCAACGAATCCGATGCAGCGGCCACGCCGCCGGCCGAGACGAAGCCGCCGCCGAGCCGCGATCCGACCTTCGTCTTCGAGCCTGTCTGGAACGTGCGCCAGGGCGTCGTCTCCGCGTTCCGCTGCGAGGGCCAGTTCTACGACGACCGCATGCGGACCATCGGCGAATTGATGACTGCGGAGGCCGAGCAGGTCGCGACCGACGCAAACAACGACGCGACGCTGCTGGCACATGTGATGGCGGAGTGGTCGAAGCTCCCTCAGGGTGCTGTGTGCCTCCTGATCGTACCGGTACATTACGAGACGCTGGCGAGCGCCGGCGCCAGGCGCCGCTACCTCGAGATCGCGAGCGGCATGCCCGAACGGCTCAGGAAATTCCTGGTCTTCGAGATTACGCATCTGCCGGTCGGCGTAATGGCCGAACGCCTCCAGGATCTGACGCGCTACCTGAAACGATTCTGCAGGATGACCACGGTGCTGACGGCGATGGGCTTCGATCAGTTCCGCGTCGTCGCCAAGGCGGAGATTCCCATCGTCTCGTGCATCGCCGAAGGCGCCAGCGAGAAGCGCCTGTTCGAGCTGATGGACAAGTATGCCGAAGGCGCCGCGACCTATCAGCTGCAGCCCGGGATCTACGGCGTTCGTTCGGCCAGCCTGACCACCGGTGCGATCGGCGCCGGCTTCGTCTATGTCGGCGGCGAGGCGATTCGTTCTCTCGGCGACGCGCCGGTCGGTTTCTTCAAGTTCGAGATCGCGGACGTCTACAAGAGCGTTTGACGCGTCCCAGGAAGGGCAGATGGCGAGGATCCTGATCGTCGACGACACCGCCGACATGCGCGAACTGCTCAAGAACATCGTGGAGCTCGCCGGCCACCAGGTTGTCGAGGCCGAAAGCGGCCGCGCCGGGCTCGAGCGGTTCGCGGGCCAGCCGGCCGACCTGGTTATGACCGACATAATCATGCCCTACATGGACGGCAACGAGCTGATCGCCAAGCTCCGCGCGGTCGCACCCAAGGTGAAGATCGTCGCCGTCTCCGGCGGCGGCCGCGTCCGTAACCTCGGTGTCCTCCAGGTCGCGCAGAAGTTCGGCGCCGACCGCGTGTTGTCGAAGCCCTTCCGCAAGGAAGACGTACTTCGGGTCGTCGACGAGCTGCTCAAGGGGTGAACGATGCCCAAGGGGGCCAGCCGAGCGCGACGATGGGTGCCGGTCTGGATCGCACTCTTCTTCGGCGCAGCCCTCACCCTGATCTACTATCAGCGCGAGCGCGCCGAGGAGGATGAGAGGGTCCGACGCGTCGTCAACGTCCGGGCCGACTGGCGGGCGGTGGCGACGCGGAGCGGCGTCCGCCCCAGCCTCGCGCTGATCGAGAGCACCGCGGCCTTCGTCGCGAGCAACCCTGGAATGACCGGGGACCTTTTCCGAAACTTCGTCCGGAGCCTGCATTCGTATCACGACGTCCAGCCTCAGCGGGTGATGTGGCTGCCCAAGGTCGCTGAAGAAGAGAGGGAGACCTTCGAGGCGAAGGTCAGGGCGGGTGCCGGTCTACCCGATTTTAAGATCATGGATGTGGGGCCGAACCTGACCCTGGCGCCTCGCTCCACGCGCGCTCAGTACTTCCCGGTCCTCTATGCGGTCCTGACCAAGGGCGGAGATCCGTTCCTGGGCGTCGATCCGTTTTCCGATCCGGCGCGTCAGGGGGCGCTCGTGGTCGCGCGCGACAGCGGCGATACCGGCGTGACGGTCGCACGGCCGTCGGAGGGCAGCGACAACGTCGGTCCTGTCGTCAGCGTATACGCGCCGGTCTATGCCGGCGGCGGGGTCCCGCAGACGATCGAGGAGCGAAGGGCTTCCCTCATCGGTATCGTGTCCGGTGTCTTCTCGGTCCTCGACCTGCTCAATACCGGCAATGTCGTGCCCGACAGCGCGGCCGACATCTTCGTTTCCGAGCGGCCGTTCACCCGCGATGGTCAGGTGACGCCGATCGCCGTCTCCCCATCCGCATCCGACAGGTTCGTCGCGGCGAGTACGCCGCTGGATACGAAGGCTCTCCCCGGGGCATTGATCGAGCGCGTCATGCAGGTCGGGGGCCAACAATGGTACCTGCTGTTCCATTATGCGCCGGCGCAGCTCGCCCTTCTCAGGTCAGCCGAGGCGAACTTCATCCTCTTCGTCGGCGCGATCCTGACCCTCGCCGTCGCCGGGTACGTCGCGGCGCAGAGATACGCGGTCGAGAGCCTGGCATCGGGCATCGGCATCAAGGATCGTCAGCTGCGCGAGGCCTCCGCCGACCTCGCCCACTCCAACGCCTGGCTGCTCGCGGCGATCGAGGCGTCGCCGGTGGCGATGATTGGCATCGACACCGAAGGCCATGTGATGTCGTGGAACGACTCCGCCACCGCCGTCTTCGGATACTCGGCCGGCGAGGCCCTCGGCCGTTTCCCGCTCAACGTCCCGCCGGAGCGCGAGGACGAGGCGCGGAACCTGATGACCCGCGTGCTCGCCGGCGAGACGTTGCGCAATTTCCCGGTCGCGGCGCAAACCAGGGATGGAAAGCGTCTGGAGGTGCTGACCTCGGCGGCGCCGATCCGCGCCGCCGACGGCAAGGTCTCGGGTCTCGTCGCGATGATGGTCGACATGACCGATCTCCGGCAGGCCGAGCGCGCGCTCAGCCAGTCGGTGAAGATGGAGGCGCTGGGGCAGCTGACAGGCGGTCTCGCTCACGACCTCAACAACCTGCTCGGCGTGATCGTGGGCAATCTCGACTTGCTCCAGGACAAGATCGCGGATCGCCCCGACCTGCAGAAATTCGTGACGACACCCCTGAATGCGGCGCTCAAGGGCGCCGAGCTCAACAACGCGCTGCTAGCCTTTTCCCAGCGCCAGGATCTGGAGCCGAGCAAGCTCTCGGTCGCGACCGTCGTCGCCGACATGGCGAAGATGCTGGGCCGCACGCTCGGCGACAATGTCACGCTGAATGTCGACACGCCGCCCGACCTCTGGCCTATCGTCGCCGACCAGGCGCAGCTCGCCTCCGCCATCCTCCATCTCGCGGTCAATGCGCGGGACGCCATGCCGTCGGGCGGACGGCTCACCATAACGGCGGCGAATGTCGCCGTCGACGCGGCCATGCGGGCGAACGCGCCGGAGCTGGCGCTGGATCGCTACGTCTGCCTGTCGGTCACCGACACCGGCGTCGGCATGACCCCCGAAGTGGTCGCACATGTATTCGAGCCGTTCTTCACGACGAAGCGCGACCGCAAGGGCAGCGGTCTCGGCTTGCCGCAGGTGCTGGGCTTCGCCAAGCAATCGGGCGGCACGGCGCGCATCTACAGCGAGGTCGGGCACGGGACGTCGGTGCATGTCTATCTGCCGGTGGCCGACGACGAGGAGGCCGCGTCGTCCGTGGCGACGGATCTGACTGTCTCGCCCGGCCGTGGCGAGACGATCCTGGTGGTCGAGGACAATCCGGAGCTGCGCGACGCGGTCGTCGACCAGCTCGAGAACCTCGGCTACCGCTCTCTCGTCGCGTCCACCGGCCGGGAAGCGCTGGCGGTGCTGACGCAGGGTACCGAGGTCGACCTGCTGTTCACCGACGTGGTCATGCCTGGCGGCATGGACGGCCGGCAGCTCGCGGCCGAGGTTCGGGGCAAGTGGCCTGGACTGAAGATATTGTTCACCTCGGGCTTCGCCGGCGCCTCCGGCACCGATGGCGGGGCGCTACCGGGGCGGCTGCTGCGCAAGCCCTACCGCATGCAGGACCTGGCTGCCCGACTCCGCGAAGCTCTGAATTCCTGACGGCGTTCGACTGTCAGCATCCGGCGGCTTGACCCAGATCAACGATCTGTCCGTCGGCATCGGGCAGAAATGCGGCTATGCAGGAAGTCGTCTATTCGGCGCTCAAGTCGTTCCTTTATCCCGAGCGCCTGCGCCGCATCGGCGCCGGCGAGGTGCCGCCCCCGGTCCACGTCCGCATCAAGCCGACCAATGTCTGCAACCACTCGTGCTGGTTCTGTGCCTACCGGTCGGATGCGGTGACCCTCGGGAGCGGCATGAAGGAGCGGGACAGGATTCCGCGCGAGAAGATGCTCGAGATCGTCGAGGATCTGGTCGGCATGGGCGTGCAGGCGGTCACCTTCTCGGGCGGCGGCGAGCCGCTGATCTATCCGCATATCGCTGAGACCGTGGATCGCCTGGCCGAGGGCGGCATCCGGATCGGCGCGCTCAGCAACGGCTCCATGCTCAAGGGCAAGGTCGCCGACGCCTTCGCAAGGCACGCCACCTGGCTTCGGATCTCGATCGACGGATGGGACGGGCCCAGCTACGCCAGGAGCCGGTCGATCGACGCGACCGAGTTCGACAAGGTCATCGCCAACCTGGCGTCATTCTCCGACCGCGGCTCGGCCTGCGCGCTCGGCGCCAGCGTGATCATCGATGCGTCGAACGCGCCGCATCTGCTGGAGCTGTGCGTGAAGCTGAAGCGGGCAGGGGTGGGACACGTCAAGCTGTCCCCTTGTATCGTCCGCGACTCGGGCGCCGAGAACGACGCCTATCACCGGGAGTTCGAGACGGTCGTGCGCGAGCAGATCGCGCTGATCCGCGATCTCGAGGACGAGCGGTTCCGCGTCAACGACCACTACCATGCGCTCGGAGACCGCTTCGACCGGCCCGAGCATCGCTGCCCGATGGCCTATCTGCTGACCATCATCGGCGCGGACCAGGTCGTCTATTCCTGCCAGGACAAGGCCTATACCGAGGCCGGCGCGCTGGGCTCGATCCGCGATCGCCGCTTCCGCGACTTCTGGCAGTCGGAAGAGGCGAAGCAGGCGCTGGCACGGATCGATCCGTCACGCGACTGCCATCACCACTGCGTCGCCAGCACGAAGAACGAGCGGATACTCGAATTCCTGTCGCTCGATGCCGAGCACGCCCGTTTCGTCTGACGGCTACAGGATGAACTTGCTGAGATCGCCCTTCTTGGCGAGTGTGCCGACCTTCTCCTGCACATAGGCGGCGTCGATCGTCAGCGTCGACCCGGCCTTGTCCGGGGCCGCGAAGCTGATCTCCTCGAGCAGCTTCTCCATCACCGTGTGGAGCCGCCGGGCGCCTATGTTCTCGACCGAGGTGTTCACCTCGACCGCGAGATCGGCGAGCGCGTCGATGCCGCCGTCTCCGAACTCGAGCGTGACGTTCTCGGTCGCGAGCAGCGCCTTGTACTGCTTGATCAGGCTCGCCTCGGGCTCCGTCAGGATGCGGCGGAAATCGTCCCGGGTCAGCGCCTTGAGCTCGACTCGGATCGGTAGCCGTCCCTGAAGCTCGGGCAGCAGGTCCGACGGCTTCGCCAGATGGAAAGCACCGGAAGCGATGAACAGAATGTGGTCGGTCTTGACGGGCCCATGCTTGGTCGAGACCGTCGTGCCTTCGATCAGCGGCAGCAGGTCCCGCTGCACACCCTCGCGACTGACGTCGGCGCCGTGACGCTCCGAGCGCGCGCAGATCTTATCGATCTCGTCGAGGAAGACGATGCCGTCCTGCTCGACCGCCTGGATCGCGGCCTTGGTCACCTTCTCCTGGTCGAGCAGCTTGTCGGATTCCTCCGCCATCAGCACCGTGTAGCTCTCGGAAACGGTCATCTTGCGGCGCTTGGTGCGCCCGCCGAAGGCCTTCGACAGCATGTCGTTGAGATTGATCATGCCCATCTGGCCGCCGCCGGGGATGTCCATCATCGGCATGGCGCCGCCGCCCGTGTCGGCGGTCTCGATCTCGATCTCCTTGTCGTCGAGCTTGCCTTCGCGAAGCATCTTGCGGAATTGCTGACGGGTGCCGTCGGACGCGCCGGCGCCGACCAGGGCCTCGATCACGCGCTCCTCGGCGGCGAGCTCGGCCTTGGCCGCGACCTCCTTCCGCATCCGCTCCTTGGTCATGCCGATCGCGATCTCGACCAGGTCGCGGGCGATCTGGTCGACGTCGCGGCCGACGTAGCCCACCTCGGTGAACTTGGTCGCCTCGACCTTGAGGAAGGGCGCCTGGGCGAGCTTGGCGAGGCGGCGCGCGATCTCGGTCTTGCCGACGCCGGTCGGGCCGATCATCAGGATGTTCTTCGGCAGCACTTCCTCGCGGAGCTCGGGCGCCAGCTGCTGGCGACGCCAGCGGTTGCGAAGCGCGATCGCGACGGCGCGCTTGGCGTCGTGCTGGCCGACGATGAAACGGTCGAGCTCGGAGACGATCTCGCGGGGACTGAAGGCGGCGTTCACAGGGATTCCACGGTCACGTTGCGATTGGTGTAGACGCAGATGTCGGCGGCGATGTTGAGGGACTTCCTCGCGATCGTCTCGGCATCGAGGCCGTCGAGGTCGATCAGCGCGCGGGCGGCCGAGAGCGCGTAGGCGCCGCCGGAGCCGATGCCGATCAGGCCGTCTTCCGGCTCCAGCACGTCGCCGTTGCCGGAGAGGATCAGCGAGACCTCTTGGTCGGCGACCGCCATCATCGCTTCCAGGCGGCGGAGGTAGCGGTCGGTGCGCCAGTCCTTGGCGAGCTCGACGCAGGCGCGGAGCAGCTGGTTGGGATGGCGCTCGAGCTTGCCCTCCAGGCGCTCGAACAGCGTGAAGGCGTCGGCCGTCGCGCCGGCGAACCCGGCGATGACCTTGCCGTCGGCGAGGCGCCGCACCTTCCGGGCGTTGGCCTTGACCACGGTCGCGCCCATCGAGACCTGGCCGTCGCCGGCGATGACGACCTTGCCGCCTTTCCTGACGGAAAGAATGGTGGTGCCATGCCAGGTCGGCGTGGTCTGGGATGAATCGGTCATGGGGCCGCTCGGGTTCGGGGGAAGGCACATAGATTGGCGCCATCCGGGCCCGGATCAAGGGCGGGGTTGGCCCGGCGGGGAGCCGGTGATACAAGGCGCCCCGTCCGGAGGTTTCGAGATGCGCCAGGCGACCGTCGAACGCAAGACTAAGGAGACCCAGATCCGCACCACCGTCGGCCTCGACGGCACCGGGATCTACAAGGTCGCGACCGGGATCGGCTTCCTCGACCACATGCTGGAGCAGCTCTCGCGCCACAGCCTGATCGACCTCGAGGTCGAGGCCAAGGGCGACCTGCACATCGACTTCCACCACACCACCGAGGACACCGGCATCGCCATCGGCCAGGCGGTGTCGAAGGCGCTGGGCGACCGTGGCGGCATCGTCCGCTACGGCTCGGCCATGATCCCGATGGACGAGACGATGACGCGCGTCTCGCTGGACGCCTCCAACCGCCCGTACCTGATCTGGAAGGTGCAGTTCTCGAAGCCCAAGCTGGGCGAGATGGACACCGAGCTGTTCAAGGAGTGGTTCCAGGCCTTCGCCCAGGCGGCGG
>CAZZLX010000097.1:0-9614 GCA_964655235.1 uncultured Rhizobium sp. | reverse complement strand
CAGCGCATCCAGCCCCGCACGCAGCGTGAAGCCCATGCCGAGCCCGCCGATCAGCAGGCTCGGCGCCGCGCGATTCCCGACCCGTTCGCAGGCGAGCGTCGCCAGCTCTTCCTCGGACCCGTGGATGCGGCTGTTCATCAGCTCGTCGCGGCCCAGCCGGATGGAGAACTCCTGGCCGCGCTGCCAGAGCCTCAACTCAGGACCGCCAGGCACCTTCGCCCTGTCGAGCAGGATCCAGGGGATCATCCGGTACCCCTCTCAGGCGAAGGGCGCACGCATTCCCGCCTTCGCGGCGCGGTGGATGAAATCCGGCAGTCCCTGGCCCATGGAGTGCTCGTACCGCATGGCAGCAGCGCCCTGGTTGAAGGGAATGTTCAGCTTGGCACGAACCTCGCGCTCGACCAGGTCGCGAAGCTGCACGATCCGGGTCGCGCTGAGCGCGTCGGTGAAGACGAAGGCCTGGTAGCCGCCGTCCGGATCACCTTTGTAGTACTGCGCGGACGTCGTGTAGTCGACGTCGTAGGCGTGCAGCCGGTCCCCTGTCGTCGGCTGCGTGTAGGTCCATACGTTCGGCTCGGTCGGATGCGGGACCGCCTGATCGTAGTAGGGCGTTCCTGGATAGGTCGTGATGACGGAGCAGTCAAAGTCGTCGACCTCGTTCGCGACAAGCCACTCGCTGATCGCCCCGATGCTTTCCTCGGTCTCGCCGGGATGGCCGACCGACATCAGGGCCTTGACCTTAAGTCCGTGCTTCCTGGCGATGGCGACGCAGGCGTCGTTGTCCTCTCGGGACGCGCGTTTGTTGATGTTTGTGAGGATGCGCGGATGCGCAGCCTCGAATCCTGTCAGAAGCCAGCGGAAGCCGGCGCGCCGCATTGCGCGAGCCTGCCCTTCGGTGAACAGCTCGGCCTTCACGAAGCCGCGCAGCCGGAACTCGACACCCAGGCGCGACTGAAGGTCGGACAGCCCGTCCATCAGCTGGATCATGCTTTTGGAGACGTTGAGCTCGTCGTCGTAGAACATGAATCCGGTGAAGCCGTAGTCGCGATGAAGAGCCTCGACTTCGGAGACGATCGAGGCGACGGATCGGTTGCGGGTGACCCGCAGGCTCTTGCTGTTGCGGCCGCCGCAGAAGCCGCAATTGAACGGGCAGCCCAGCTGGCCGATCAGGCTGGTCGCACGATGCCCTTCGATCTCGTATCTGTAGGACCTGAGATCGACGAGATGACGCGCCGGCGACGGGCTGTTCGTGAACATTTCGTCAGTGAGGAAGAGCCCGCCCTTCGGGTCGTCGCCGTCGACGAGCTTCGGAGCATCCGTCCTGAGCGCCTCGAAGATCGCCAGCTCCCCGTCGCCGCTGCAGAGAACGTCGAAGCATCTTTCGAGATGCTCTGCGGCGCGATGCGCTCGCCCGCCGACGATGCCTCTCTTGCGTTCGAGCGCCAATGCCGAATAGACGAGCGTCACGTGCGGTCCGCCGAGGATCAGCTTGAGGTCGGGCCGGATCTCGCGGATCGCCTTCGCGATCTTGATTACTGCCGGCAGCTGCGGCGTCGTCGCGGTGATTCCGACCGCGGCGTCCCGGCAGCCCGCGATGTAGTGGGAGAGGGCGGCGACGTAGTTCTCGATGCCCGATAGGTCGAGGAAGTTAACGCCGTAACCCTGGCTCTCGAGGCTGGCCGCCACCTTCAGGATGCCGAGGCTGACGAAGACGCGCTCGTCGAGCAGAAAGGACGATGGCGGCGTAATCAGGCAGACGTATGGCCGATGGGCGCCGGCCGATGCTGCCTCGGAGGTCTTGATCAGGGATGCCACGTCGGGGCGATCTCTCGCGATGACGGTCGGTGAGACGGATCGGGCGAATGCTCAAGTTCCAATGTAGTGCATGTGGCCGCCCCGAGCCACGGGGGCATTCTTCCTGGCGCCAAAAACGTTTATGAATTAACCTCTTAGAGATCAGGCTTCCCGGAATTGCCACGCTTCGCGGACGCCGAGTCGAATGCCGAGACGGATGAACTTCATAAGATGCCAGTCACGCCTTTTCGGTTTCTGTCCGTCCATTCCTATTGCCGCCAAGTTGCGACCGCGGCCGACGTCCTGACGACGCCGAACTCGGTATACCGGCCGCCGCCCGATGCGCCGACCGAGTTCACCCCGCCGGACTTTTTCGACGAGAGCGACCGGCAGCACGCCGAGGCCCTGGCATCGCGCCAGCGCGCGCGCGATGGTTTCAATGTCGGCCTCGATGCGTCCCAGGACCACTTCCTGGCGCGGCTCGATGACGTGACCATCCAGCGTTGGACGATCGCCGGCGCCGAGTGCTTCCGCATCTTCATCGATCGAGGCGTTGCGCTCTCGGAGCCGTTCAATGCTCATTACAAAGCGGATTGGCCCCGGGCCCGCAGTTTCGACACGGTCTTCATCGACTACAAGGACGAGCGGGTGCCTGCGCCGGAGCGGGTGCCGATCTATCTGCACAACGCCTACGAGCCCGACGTCAAATTCGACGAGCCGGTCGTCTACATGCTCGATAAGGGAGCGTCCAACTACTACCACTGGATCTGCGAAGTCTTTCCGCGTCTGTGGGCTCGTTTCGAGGCTCCGGATCTGGGGCGCTTCCCAATGCTGGTCAACGAGCGGAACCTCACGCCGTTCCAGAACGAGACCCTCGTCACCGCGCTCGGCTCGGCGCAGCTGGTCGCGTTTCCCTGGAACTGCGCACGCTTTGCCCGCCTCTATCTCTCGTCGTTCCTTACGTCCGGCGAGAGCGCGCCGCGCATTCGCGACTGGAACACCCGCTTTTTCGGAAGGAACGGCCTTCGCCCGGGCGAGCGGCCGCACCGGCGCCTCTATGTCTCGCGCCTCGATGCCACGCGCCGGCGCGTGACGAACGAGGAGGAGACCTGGGCGGCGCTTTCCCGGCTCGGCTTCGAACGCGTGATCCCCGGCCAGCTGTCGGTCGCGGATCAGATGAATCTCTTCGCCTGCGCCGAAGCCGTCGTCCTGCCAAACGGTGCGGCGGCCGCCAATCTCGCCGTTACGCCGCCCGGGGCGCTGGTCGTTGAATTCCAGCCGATCGTTCTCTTGAACCCAGGCGTCTGGACGCTGGCGCGCGCCTTGGGGCATAGCTTCGGCCTTGTGACCACGCCCGACACGCGCGGCTACGATCCCGACTATTTCGTCGACATGACCATCGACACCGCCAAGCTCACGCGCGTCGTCGAAGCGGGCCTCGCCGGGCGAACGGCGCTATAGCACCTTCTCCGGCCTGCCGCTGGCGATCGAGCGGTGGATCGCGTCCAGGATCGCCGTCACCTGGCGCGAGCTCTCGAGCGTCACCAGCGGCGGCGTGTCGTCGCGCACGCAGGCGATGAAGTGCTGGACGACCTCGGTCAACGCGCCGGCTTGGCGGCCGGCGATCTTCGGCATGATCGCGATGCGCGGCCATTCGTAGGCCTCCTCGCTCGCGACATGGAGCTGCTCGTCCTTGCGGTCGAGATGGATCACGCCCGCCTCGCCGATCAGCTCGATGTAGCTGTCGGTCGTCGAGGGGAAGGTGTTCGGGTAGATCCAGCAGGATTCGAAGGTGGCGACGCCGCCCTTGGCGAAGCGTACCTGGGCCTGTATCGCGTCCGGTGTCTCGATGCCGCGGCCGCGCAGCACGCCGAAGACGGCGGTCGCGTAGACCTCGGTCGCGCGGTCGCCCATCCACCAGGTGACGAGGTCGATGTCGTGGCTGGAGAGGAACCACGCCGGCGTCGTGCCGGCGGCCCAGCTCAGCATCTTGGTCGGGACCCAGATGGTGTCGTTCTTGCGCGCATAGGCCATCACCGGCCGGCCGATCCTGCCGGCGGCCACGCGCTCGTGCGTCGCCCAGTAAGACGGGATCCAGCGATGGCTGAAGCAGGCCATGAGCTTGAGGCCCGATCGCTTGACGATCTCGATCAGCTTGTCTGCCTCGTCGAGGTCGACGGTCAGCGGCTTCTCGACCAGCACGTGCTTGCCGGCCTCGATCGCCGCCTTGCAGATATCGAAATGCACATGATCGGGCGTGGCGACGATGACGAGATCGATGTCCTTCCGCTTGAGAAGCTCGCGATAGTCCTTGGTCGCGACCTCCGCGCCGAAGCGCTTCGCCAACGCCTCGGCCCCCTCCAGGCTGGCGACGCCGACCAGCTTGGCGCGTGGGTCCTGGACCGTCGCCGCCGCATGCCCCTGGGCCATGATGCCCGCGCCGATGAGTCCGACGCCGACCGTTTCGCTTCTCGCCATGTGCCCCAAATTCCCCTGATTGGATCAGGGAGATGCTAGGGAGGCGTCGGGAAGCGGGCCAGGACAGCCGGCCGCGAGCGAAACCCCGCGCCTCAAGCCGTCATCGATCGGGAAGATTTTGGAGCGGGCGAAGGGATTCGAACCCTCGACCCCAACCTTGGCAAGGTTGTGCTCTACCCCTGAGCTACGCCCGCGCTCCGTCTCGCTTTTCCCGGGCGACCCGGGCTGGCGAGGCGGCGGACTATAGCCGGATTTCGCGTCATTGCAAGGCTGTGTCCGGGCCGTTACGGTCCGCCCGCCATGACCGATTCCGCCCCCCAGGCCGACCTCCCCCTGCCGACCAGCCCGGAGCAATTGCTCCAGCGGCTCAAGGACTTGGGCATAGAGTCCATGACCCACGAGCATCCGCCGCTGCTCACGGTCGAGGATTCCAAGCGTCTCCGCGGCGATCTGCCCGGGGGCCATTGCAAGAACCTGTTCCTCAAGGACAAGAAGGACCGCTACTGGCTGGTCGTCACGTCCGAGGACCGGAAGGTCGACATCAAGGCGCTCGACGCCAAGCTGGGCGCCGCCCGCCTCTCCTTCGCCAGCCCCGAGCGGCTCTGGAACGTGCTCGGCGTCCGCCCCGGCTCGGTCACGCCCTTCGCGCTGATCAACGACAAGGAGCGGAAGGTCCAGGTAATCCTGGACGCCGCGATGATGCGGGAGAGCCTCCTCAACTACCACCCGCTGGTGAACACCAAGACCACCGCGATCAAGCCGGCCGACCTGGTCCGCTTCATCGAGGCTTGCGGCCACCAGCCCGCCACCCTAAATCTCGATACCTGACGGATAATTAGGAATCATCCCCATGGAGCCATTGCTCGGTCTGGGCCAGGCGCCCGCCGGCGGCGCGCCGGCGCCGGTCAAGGACATCGGCCAGAAGGAATTCATGGCCGAGGTCATCGACGCCTCCAAGGAGGTGCCGGTCATCGTCGACTTCTGGGCGCCGTGGTGCGGCCCCTGCAAGACCCTCGGCCCCATGCTCGAGAAGGCGGTCGCCGCCACCAAGGGCAAGGTCCGCATGGTCAAGGTCGACATCGACAAGAACCAGGCGATCGCCGCCCAGATGCGCATCCAGTCGATCCCCGCGGTCTACGCCTTCAAGGGCGGCCGCCCGATCGACGGCTTCGTCGGCGCGCTGCCGGAAAGCCAGATCAAGCAGTTCGTCCAGCGCCTCGCCACGGCCGGCGGGCCGACGGATGAGGACAACGTCATCGAGGAGGCGCTGGCCCAGGCGAAGGACCTGCTGGATGCGGGCAACCACGCCGCCGCCGGCAACATCTACGCCCAGATCCTCCAGCACGATCCGGAGAACCCGCAGGCGATCGCCGGCCACCTCCGCTGCCTCCTCAAGGCCGGCAACGCCGACGAGGCGCGCGAGATCCTGAAGGAACTGCCGCCTGAGATCGCCAAGGATCCGGAGATCGCCGCGGTCGCCGCCACGCTCGAGATCGCCGCGTCCGGCGCCAAGGCCGGCGCCACCGCGCCGCTGCGCGCGAAGGTGGAGGCCGATCCCAAGGACCATCAGTCGCGCTTCGATCTCGCGATGGCACTGTTCGCCGAGGGCGAGAAGGAAGCGGCGGTCGACGAGCTGCTGGAGCTCTTCCGGCGCGATCGCAAGTGGAACGAGGAAGCGGCGCGCACGCAGCTGGTCAAGTTCTTCGAGGCCTTCGGGCCGACCGATCCCTTGACCATCTCCGGGCGCAAGCGTCTCTCCTCGCTGATGTTCTCTTAAGAGGAGAGCCTCGATGTCGGAGCAGGTTCACGCGACCCGCTTCGAGGATCTTCCGGCGGAGCTGCCGGTCTTCCCGCTGTCGGGCGTGCTGCTGCTGCCGCGCGGGCGGCTGCCGCTCAACATCTTCGAGCCGCGCTACCTCGCGATGACCAAGGACGCGCTGGCGCCGCCCAGGCTGATCGGCATGGTCCAGCCGACCGATCCGGCGAACGAGCGCGATCCCGACGCGTCGCCCGAGCTCTACGGCATCGGCTGCGCCGGCCGCGTCATCGCCTTCAGCGAGACCGACGACGGGCGCTTCCTGTTGACGCTGACGGGCGTCTGCCGCTTCGAGATCGAAGCCGAGCTTCCGATGCGCTCGGGCTATCGCCGCGTGAAGCCGCGGTGGGACCGCTTCCGGAGCGACCTCGTTTCGGACGAGACGAGCATCGACCGCAAGGCGTTGTTCCAATCGCTCAAGCCCTATTTCGACAGCCGCGGCCTCAAGGCCGACTGGGACCAGGTCGACAAGACCGGCGACGAGCGGCTGGTGGCGATGCTGTCGATGATCTGCCCGTTCGCGCCGCCGGAGAAGCAAGCGCTGCTCGAGGCCAAGGACCTGCCCGCGCGCGCAGAGATCCTGAAGGGCCTGCTCGAGATGGCACTGGCGACGCCACCCGAGGCCCCGGCCGCCGATCTCCGCAAGCATTGACCCCGGCGACCCTTCGCACCCATGATCCGCGCATGACCGAACCCAAGGCCGCCGCCGGCGCCATCGATCCGAAGCTGCTCGAGATCCTGGTCTGCCCGCTGACCAAGTCGCCGCTGCGTTACGATCGCGACGCGCAGGAGCTGATCAGCGACCAGGCGAAGCTCGCCTATCCGATCCGCGACGGCATCCCGATCATGCTGGTCGACGAGGCGCGCTCGCTCGACGACGACGCGGCGAAGCGGTGAGCGGAAAAGAGCCGGCCGCTCCCTGGCCGACCGAGATCCGCCTGCGGAAGGCGGAGAAGATTCTCGAGATCGTCTACGACGACGGCGTCGCCTTCCGCATTCCGGCCGAGCTGCTGCGCGTCGAAAGCCCGTCGGCCGAGGTGCAGGGACACAGCGCGTCGCAGAAGACATTGGTCTCCGGCCGTCGACACGTCGGCATCCTCGAGGTCGAGCCGGTCGGCAACTACGCGGTTCGTCTCGTCTTCGACGATCTTCACGATACCGGCATCTACACCTGGGCCTATCTCCGCCATCTCGGCGAGAACCAGGACAAGATGTTCAAGGCCTATGTCGACGCGCTTGCCGGCAAGGGCCTGTCGCGCGACCCGCCGCAGCGTCACTAGCGTCACACTTCCTCAACATCTCCGTCGCGGGAGCGTAACCGCGCAGGCCTAAGACCACGTTCCTCACTTCAGGACCGGAGGCCTGACATGCCTGATACGCACCAGCCCGCGATGCAGCCTGCACATGTTGACGCCGAGGACATCGGCACCAATACCAGCGCCAACCCGACTCTCGCGGACGTCGTCGCCGAGCGTCTGGAGAACCCGTCGCGTCGCGGCCTGCTGAAGGGCGCCGCGATGACGGCCGCCCTGTCTTTCGTCGGCATCGGCGCGAGCGCCAATATCGCCGCCGCGCACGCGGCCGGTGCCGCGGGGCGTCCCGCCCGACTCGGCTTCAACGCAGTGGCCAAGAGCCTCGCCGACGCCGTGACGGTGCCCGAGGGCTATACGGCCAAGGTGCTGCTCCGCCTGGGCGATCCTCTCGCAGCCAACATTCCCGCGTACAAGAACGACGGCACCGACCCGGCTGCGAGCTTCGCCATGCGCGCCGGCGACCATCATGACGCGATTCACTATTTTGGGCTGGACGCGAACGGGCGCCCAGCCCCGTCCAGCAGCACCCGCGCGCTCTTGGTGCAGAACCACGAGGCGATCACGCCGATGTTCCTGCATCCGAATGGCGTGACGACGACCGGCAGCGGCGCCACCCAGGTCCGCACCCAGGCGGACGAGGTCCTGCGCGAGTACTACGTGCACGGCGTTTCGATCGTCGAGATCGTGCGCGATGCCGGTAGCCAGTGGAGCTACAAGCAGGATTCGCCGTTCAACCGGCGCATCCACACGCTGACCGAGATGGAGCTCTCCGGGCCGGCGGCGAAGACGCCTTACATGGTCACCAAGTTCTCGCCGACGGGTGCGCATACCCGCGGCACGCTCAACAACTGCGCCAACGGTTACACGCCGTGGTCGACCTACCTCACCTGCGAGGAGAATTGGTTCGGCTACTTCCGGCGCAACCCGGCTACCGACGATGCGAAGCGCACACCGAAGGAGGTGACCTCCCTCAAGCGCAACGGAATCGCCGGCACCGGCCGTGAGCTGTGGGCGACCGTGACGCCGGACAGCCCCGAGGGTCTGCATGGTCGCTGGAACGCCGAGGTCGTCGGCGCCGGACCGGCCGACGACTATCGTAACGCCCCAAACACCTATGGCTGGGTGGTGGAGATCGATCCCTATTCTCCGACGTCTGTGCCGCGCAAGCGCACGGCGCTTGGCCGCTTCGCCCATGAAGGCTGCTGGCCCGCGGCGCCGCGGGCAGGTCGCCCGCTGGTCTGGTATTCGGGCGACGATTCCCGCGGCGAGTACGTCTACAAGTACGTATCGACCGCCAACTGGGATCCGGCGGACGCCACGCGCGGCCTGGCCGCGGGCGACAAGTATCTCGACAACGGCAAGCTCTACGTCGCGAAGTTCAATGCCGACGGCACCGGCCAGTGGCTCGAGTTGCGCTTCGGCAGCGAGCGCATCAACGCCAACACGCCGGGCTATGCGTTCGCCGACCAGGCCGACGTGCTGATCAACGCGCGCATCGCCGCCGATGCGGTGGGCGCGACCAAGATGGACCGGCCCGAATGGGGCGCGGTCGACCCCGTGAGCGGCGAGGTCTACATGACCTTGACCAACAACACCGCCCAGGTGCGGCCGCTGGCCCAGCTGGATGCGGCGAATCCCCGTCTCTACAACGACGCCAAGACCAACGGCTCGGCGCAGTGGGGCAATCCCAACGGGCACATCATCCGCTGGCGCGAGAGCGGTGACGATGCGGCCGCGACCACCTTCACCTGGGACATCTATCTGTTCGCCGCGCGCGAGGGCAAGGATCCGAAGAACGTCAACATCTCCGGGCTCACCAAGGACAACGACATGTCGAGTCCCGACGGGCTGTGGTTCTCGCACGCGACCAACATCTGCTGGATCGAGACCGACGACGGCGCCTATACCGATGTCACCAACTGCATGCTGCTCGCGGCACTTCCCGGCCGCGTCGGCGACGGCGGATCGGACGCCAAGCGCACCATCACCAGCACCGACCAGAACGGCGCGGTGCGCGAGGTGGCGACCCATGTCGGCGCGCCCGCCGGCGAGAAGGTGCGGCGATTCCTCGTGGGTCCGAAGCAGTGCGAGATCACTGGCATCACTGAGTCTCCCGACGGCCGTGCGATTTTCCGCGACATCCACCATCCCGGCGTGGACACTAAGCCGCCCGACAGCGGCAACCCGGCCGCCTGGGCCAGCCACTGGCCCGA
>CAZZLX010000096.1:0-9636 GCA_964655235.1 uncultured Rhizobium sp. | reverse complement strand
GACCCCCAGTCCCCCAGACTGATGCGCTACCAGGCTGCGCTACGCTCCGACCGGGGCATTCCACCGACGGCACGAGGCCGCCGGCCGGGGGAAGGTGAGCTTATAGCGACGGCTCGACGGTGGCGCAATCTTACAGCGTCACCGGGATGCCCCGTTCCGACGACGCCAGCAGTCCATCGATCAGGCGGTGGACGGCGAGTGCCTTCCGCCCGCTGATTTCCGGCTCCCGATCCTGGTCGATCGCATCCAGGAGATCGGCGATCACCGAGCGATGGCCTTTGTGGGAAAACGCCATCGGATCGGCGCCACCGCCGCTGCCTTGGTCGGAAGCGACCTTCTCCTCGCGGCCGTCCTTCCAATGGATGACGAGATCGCCGGCGGTCAGGACTGCAGTTCCCTTCTCGCACGCGAGTTCGATCCGTTCGGTGAAGCCCGGGTAGGCGACCGTGGTCGCATCGATAGTCCCGACCGCGCCGTTGGCGAAGCGGATCGCCGCCGCCACCACGTCCTCGGTGTCGATCCTGCGGAGCGGCGAGGTGATCGCCATCGCCGACACCTGGGCGATCGGGCCGGTGAGGCTCTGGAACAGGTCGAGCGTATGGATCGCCTGGGTGATCAGCACGCCGCCGCCGTCGCGCACCTTCATGCCGCGGCCGGGCTGAGCGAAGTAGTCGGTTGAGCGCCACCAGCGGATCTGCGCGGACCCAGATACAAGCGCGCCGAGCCCACCGGAGCGCATGATCTTGGCCAGATGGCGAGCACCCTCGCGGAACCGGTGTTGCAGCATGATCTGAAGCTTACGGCCGGCGCGCTGCATCGCCGCTACCGCCCGTTCTGCGCGCTCGGTCGTGACCTCGACCGGCTTTTCCAGGAGCACGTGCTTGCCGGCCAGGGCGCAATGCTCGACCAGCTCGAGGTGGGAATTCGGTGGCGTGAGGATGAGGACGACGTCGACCGAGGCGTCATCGAGGATGGCTCTCAGTTCGCCAGTGGTCTTGATATCCGGGTTCGCGTGACTAAAGGCCTCGCGACGCTGAGCGCTCGGCGCAAAGGCCGATGCGATCTCGACTCGATCGGCGAGGTCTCGAAGTCCCTGAAGGTGCTGGCCGTGGGCCATGCCGAGGCCGAGGATGGCGGCGCGATGCTTCCTGATCATGCGGGCAATCTACCCGCGGTCTCCGCAAAAACGAAGCGACCGGGAATTTCCCCGGCCGCTTTATGCCGAGAAGCGAACGGCTAGTTGAGCCGTGATTCCCAGTCCTTCACCTGCTTGTCGGCTTCATCCTTGGCAATGCCGTAGCGTTCCTGGATTCGGCCGAGCAGTTCGTCGCGCTTGCCTTCGATCTGGGTCAGGTCGTCGTCGGTGAGCTTGCCCCACTGCTGCTTGACCTTGCCCTTGAAGGTCTTCCAATTGCCGCCGGCAACATCCCAATTCATCTCTATTCTCCTTTGTCGAATGAATCTCTCCAACCGAAGACGGACCTCACGGTTCCGCCGGCGGCGGGGAGAGCGGCGTCAGTTCTGGTTCATGCGCGCCGTCGGAACAGGCTCGAGGCCAGTGTCACGACGAAGAGCACCAGGAAGATGAAGAACAGGATCCGCGCGAAGTCCGCGGCGACGACGGCAATGCCGCCGAAGCCGAATAGCCCCGCAACGAGCGCGATCACGAGAAAAGTAAGAGCCCACTGCAGCATGGTTCACTCCGGAAGGGATGGACGCTTGGTCAGGCGCCGGCGCGTCCGGTATCTGTCGGACGACCGCGTTCGAGGACGCGGTGCTTGTCTTCCTGCTTTTTCAGGACATGAGGTTTCTTGTCATGATGTGAGCCGCCCGCCGGCTTGCCATGCGGCCCGACGTCGATCTCCTCGGGCCGCGACTCACGACGCGGGTCGGGTCCGCGCGCCTGCAACGGCGCGTCTTCGGAGTGACGTCGCTCCCGTTCAGGAACGCCGTCCGCGCCACTCCCTCCGTGTGAGTCGTGTTTGCGATCGGAAGTCACCTGTTGGCACTCCCTACAGGCGGACGCTGGCGCTCAGCAGGAGAATGACGACGAGGAATGCACCGAGCACCCCTCCGCCCGACTGCGTCCAGTTGCGGCCATCGGTCGCCGTCGGCACCAGCCCGATAAGCATCAGGACCAGCGCGACCATCATGATGATTCCAAGTGTCGGCATGGGGACCTCCCCCTGAGGGCTCAACGAACATTCAACCCCCCGCCGTCGTGCAGGTTCCCGCAGGTGGCGGAACCCTTCGCGCCACTTCGCGTTTTTCCGCCGAGAAGACGGCAATTCCCCGCCGCGGAAGGAGTCACCCATGGCATCCCGTGAGAGCCGTAAGCTGCAGTCCGGCATCCGAGCCCTGCAGAACGATCTGTCGTCTCTAGTCGGCGATCTCGAACAGATCGCGTCCAGTGGCAAGGAAGTCGGCGTCGAGAAGGCGCGCGAGCAACTGGACCGTATCCAGGAGCAATTCCAGGACCTGCTGACCGACGGCGTCGGCACCGCCCGGCAGGCTGCGGCCGATACGGGCGACGTGGTGCGCAGCCAGGTCGCGAACAACCCGATGGCCTCTTTGGCAACGGCCTTCGCGGCCGGGGTCGCAGCAGCGATGCTGACGATGCGGCGCTGACGACCGCGTCGCGCGTTCCATGGTTTCGACCATCGTCGTCATCGTACTCGCCGTGACCGGCGCGGCGTTCATGATCGCCTCGAGCTATCTGGCTTTGAGCGCGATCTACTCGCCGGCCTTGGCGGCACTCATGGTCGGGAGCGGCCTTGTCATTCTGGCGGGCTTCATCTGGCTCGTTTCAGAGGCAATGGCCAACCGCCGCCGCACCCGCGGCGGTGCAATCGCACCGATCGCCAAGGCGGCGGCTGGCGTGCAGTCCGGAGACGAGGCGGTCGAGCAGATCGTCACCGCCCTCAAGCAGGAGTCGCCGCTGACCGTTCTAGCGGCAGCCGCGGGTCTCCTGTTCGGGCTGTTCATGCGCGGGCGCCATTACGGCTGAGCCCGGAATCGGATCCATCGCGAGGAGCGAGATCATGACTACTCGACGCGTCGTTGAAGATGCGGTCGTTCGCGAAGTCGTCGGCGCTTTCCGCTCGGCAGACTCGCTCGAGAAGGCGATCACCGAGCTCGCGAGCTCCGGCTGGGACAAGTCCGAGATGAGCCTGCTGGGCCAGGAAGGCGTCTTCCAGCCCGGCATCCCCGCGCATGGACATGACATGCATCGCGCGGCCGACGAACCCGAAGTCAGGCGCAGCCCCGTGGTCGAGGACGAGGATGTCCGCCAGGGGTGCACGCTCGCGACGAGCCTGGCGGCCGTGATCGCAGCTTTCGCCGCATCGGGCGCGACCATCCTGACCGGCGGTGGAGCCCTTGCCGCAGTGATCGGCGCCACGGCCGCCGGCGGCGGTGCGGCCGCGGCCGTCAACACGATCGGGCGTTGGATCAGCGGCAGCCGCAGCGACTTCCTGCGCGATCAGATCGACCAGGGCGGCATCCTGCTTTGGGTGAAAGTTCAGAGCGGCGCACAGGAGCTGCAGGCCAAAGATATCCTCGTCCGGCACGGCGCGACCGACGTTCATGTCCATGAAATAGCAGCGACATAGTGGAATGAAGGGACGGAGCCCAAGGAACTCATCCACAGCCCTGACCTTGTACGGGCGTGAGATTTGTACCTAGGAGCGCGACATGACCTACCTTCGCTTGATTCCCTGTCTGCTCGTAACTGCCACTGTCGTCGCCGGGTGCGGCATGGCCAACCGCCCGGTGGAACGGGCCGGAGGCGGCGCGGCTGTCGGCGCTGCCGGCGGTGCGGCGGTTGGTGCGATTTTCGGCGGCATCGGTGCGGTACCGGGCGCCTTGATCGGTGCAGCGGCCGGCGGGGCCACTGGCGCAGTCACCAATGAACGGCAGGTCGATCTCGGCGAGCCGATCTGGCGCCGGGACCTCAACGGACCGGGTGCCTAGCCTCGCGCTCGGGATGCTGAACGGCCGGGCTGGCGCCCGGCCGCTTCATCTTCATCATTGCCGCTTCACGAGCCTGAGCATGTCCTCCGGTACTGGTTGATCGGCGATCGCTCCGTAGAGCGCCTGAAGCCTTTGAGAGACGGTGCTCCGTTCGTCGGGGGAGACTGCAGCCGGCTGCTGTCCGCGAGTTGACTTTTCCTGGTTGGATGTTGGTTTCTTTCGACGATTCGCCTCAGTCACGGGCTCATCACCTCTTTGCCACCGGTTTGCCGCTCGACCCTTCTGCACCCGCAGATACCATTTCCGTGCAGGGGCGGTTCGTCCCTCGTTTGGAGACAACGGCTCGGAGACGCATTGGTTCAGTCGATCAAGGCCTTACCAAATCCACCCACAAGCCGTGTCCGCAAGTAGCAGCGGCGGTCACGGATCCTCTTTCGACCTAGGTACAAGAAATGGCAGTCGGTCATGGTCGCGCCGGCTTGCCGACAACGGAGAAAATAGATGGCCCTTCATTCAGATTCGATGGTTCGCGTCCTCCCCTATCTTCGGCGATATACGCGCGCGCTCACGGGCACGCAGGAACGGGGCGACCGTTACGTCCGACAGTTCCTCGAGGTCGTGCTTGCCGACCCCGACCTGGTCTCCGGCGGTGGAGACGCGAAGCTCGAAACCTTCCGGGCCTTCCATCAGGTGTGCCAGGGGCTGGAGCCGGCTGCCGAGCCTTTGACGAGCGCCGATGACGACGACGAGCTGGAACGGCAGATTGCCGCCCTCCCGGCGCTGGACCGCCAGATCCTGCTGCTGGTCTCCCTCGAAGGCTTCTCCGTCGCGAGCGCCGGCGAGATCCTCGGCATCTCCGCCGACGAAGCCCGCGAGAAGCTGCTGCAAGCCCGCCTCGACCTTCAGAAGGACGCCGGTGCCCGCGTTCTCGTCATCGAGGACGAGGCGGTCATCGCCATGGATATCGTGGTCACCGTCCGCTCGGCCGGTCACACCGTTGTCGGCGTCGCCGATACGGAGGCCAAGGCCGTCGCCTTGTCGGAGGAATTCCGCCCGGATCTGATTCTCGCCGACGTCCAGCTGAAGGACGGAGACAGCGGCATCGAGGCGGTCGAGAAGATCATGCGGATCAGCGAGGTCCCGGTGATCTTCGTCACCGGCTTCCCCGAGGCCTTCCTTACCGGCGACAAGGTGGAGCCCACCTTCCTGTTGACCAAGCCCTTCGATCCGGAAGCCCTCACCGCGACCATCGGCCAGGCGCTGGCAACCCGCCAGAAGGCTCCGCGCAAGAGTTCGGCGCCCGCCCGCAAGAACGTCGCCCGTCGCCGGCGTGTCGCTGCCGCCTAACCGGCGGCGGCATGCCCGCAACTCTGCTGCGGATACCGCGTTCGACTTCCGACCGTTTCCACCAAGAAGGAGGCCGGAATGGCCACGCATGCGCAGGATCAGGACCGTCTTTCGTCGTCCGAGACCCGGAAGCTGATCGCCGCCGACAAGGTCGAAGGCACGACCGTTCGCAACCGAGCGGGCGAGAAGCTCGGGTCAATCGATAACGTCATGATCGACAAGCTCACCGGCAGGGTGGCCTACGCGGTGATGTCGTTCGGCGGGTTCCTCGGCATCGGCGATCGCTACCATGCCCTGCCGTGGGGCGTGCTCAAGTACGATCCGAAGATGGATAGCTACGTCGTCGATCTCGACAAGGAGCAGCTCGAAGGAGCTCCCACCTATCACAAGAGCGACGCGCTCGACTGGGACGATCCGGTTTGGGCCCGCAAGGTCCACGACTACTACAACGTTCCGCCATTCTGGATCTGACGGAACCGAAGGGCACGCATCGAGCAACGGCCAGGCCGTGCCTGGCCGTTCTCTTTTGTTGCGCGTTGTCGAAGTGCGACTTAAACGCGACCGGCGCCTCCCCGGCCCGCCGAAGCGGTCGGAGAGGCGCCAGACCTCGGTATGTCCTCTCCTCAGTCCCCGAGAGGCGAGGAGCCCGAGGATCGCGTTCAGGGAGTGGTGCGGCGGTCCTTGAACTCGGGAACTGCCGCCAGCTGCTCGCGCGACATGTTCACGAAGGCGACGTCCGCCGCGGGATCGACCTTCACGTCGTTCCAGGCGACCGCGACCTTGCGGGTGCCAACGCCGAGGAATCCACCGACGGAGATGATCACCTGCTGGACCTTGCCGTCAGCCGCGACGATGACGTCATTGATGTCGCCGATCTTCTCGTCGGCGTTGTTCTTCACGTCCATGTTGATCAAGGTGCTGCCCTTGATCGCGCCCGGCGCCGGTGCCGTGACCGGAGGCTTGGCGGGCATGGTCGTCGGGGCAGCCGACGGCGACGTCGACGGCTGGGTCTGAGTCTGCGCGAACGACGGTGCGGCTAGGCCGGTCGTCACCGCGGCGCTCAGGAGCAGAATCTTGAGCATTTCACTCCTCCGAGAATTTGCAGGCAGCCTGCCGCGTCGCAGGCGCCGTTCGCTGGATCAACAGCCTTTCGAGCTGAATGGTTGCGAGGATTCAGGTCCCGAGACGTCCGCAAAAGACGACGCCCGCCGGAAGGCCGACGGGCGTCGAATGCAGACAACGGGGCGGGGTCAGTGCGCGGTCGGCAGAGCCTTTGCAGGGGTGCGACGGCGCCGCGGCCGGTCTTCCTCGGCGCTGGCGGCAGCCAGCGCAATCGGCAGCATCGAAAGCTTCGCGCCGCTGCCCTCGAGCAGCTGCTGGAGCTGAAGGCGGGCGCGCGAGACGCGGCTCTTCATCGTACCCACCGCGCAGTCGGCGATCTCGGCAGCTTCCTCGTAGGAGCGGCCGTCGAGGCCGACGAGGAGCAAGGCCTTCTGCTGTTCAGCCGACAGCCGCCGGAATGCGCGGCAGAAGTCGCGGACGTTCATGCGCTCTTCCTGACCGCCGCTGGTGATGGCGGCCATGCCTTCAACATCGATATCGACGCTGGGCCGACGGCTGAGAGCGCGCATCTCGTTGAAATACGAGTTGCGGAGAATGGTGGTGATCCAGGCCCGGAAATTAGTCCCGGGCTTATACTGATGCGCGTGGGCGAGGGCCCGCATGACGGCAGTCTGCACGAGGTCGTCGGCCATCGCTCTGTCGCGCGTCAGCCGGCGCGCGAAGCCGTTGATGTGGGGGAGGCAGTCGAGAATGTCTTCATGCATCATCGCGCTCATGGGGGAGGCCTCTTTTGTATTGAAAACCGTGGCAATGCGTGTGGCTGTCACGCTCTTAGAATTGGCCAGTCCGATGTGGCATTTCAGTGATTTGCCTGGGGTTTAACTGTCACGGCACCTGAGTACCCTTGTTTCCGTATTCGCCCCTTCCCGTTGACCCGCCCAAACGGCAGGAGGCACAGTGAAAACAAGTGCTTGAGGGGTGACTGAATGGTGCCGGAACGTGTCTTCGTTGGGTGCGGCGCCGGATTTTCCGGTGACCGGACGGATGCCTCCGGGCCAGTGGTCGATGCACTCGCGGCTTCCGGCGAGCCGTCCTACTTGATCTTCGAGACCTTGGCAGAACGGACGCTTGCGCTGGCCCAGCTTGATCGCCGACGCGACCCGGCAGCCGGCTATACGCCCTACCTTGCCGACTTCCTCAGGCCCATTCTCGGGAAGTGCCTGGACGCGCGGATCAGGATCGTCGCCAACTTCGGCGCGGCGAATCCAATGGCCGCGGGCCGTCGCGTGCTCGCAGTCGCCGACGAGCTCGGCCTGAGCGACCTCAAGGTCGCAGTCGTTGAAGGAGACGATCTCCTGGCCACGCTCGGCGCCGATGCCGTGCGCGCCTGGCCCAACGACGAGCGGACCAGCCTGAGCGGTCGCGACATCATCGCGGCCAATGCCTATCTCGGCGCCCGGCCGATCGCGGACGCGCTGGCCAAGGGAGCTGATATCGTCGTCACCGGCCGCTGCACCGATTCAGCCCTGGTTCTCGGTCCGCTGATGCATGAGTTTCACTGGGCCGCGCCGGACTGGGACCGGATCGCGGCCGGCGTGCTCGCGGGGCATCTGATCGAATGCTGCGCCCAGGTCAGCGGCGGCTACTTCGCCGACCCCGGACGGAAGGACGTGCCCGACCTCGATCGCGTCGGCTTCCCCATCGTCGAGGTGAGGAGTGACGGCACGATGATCGTGACCAAGCCGGCCGGCACCGGCGGCCTGGTCTCCGAGGCGACGGTGACCGAGCAGATGCTCTACGAACTGCATGATCCCAAGGCCTATCTGACGCCCGACGTCACGATGGACATCACCGGTGTCAGGCTCGAGACCGAGGCGCCGGACCGCGTTCGCATCCAGGGCGTTCGGGGGACACCGCCGCCGCCGACCTACAAAGTCACGGTCAGCCTTGAGGGCGGCTTCCTCGCCGAGGGCGAGATCTCCTACGCCGGTCCCAACGCACTGGCGCGCGCTGAGCTCGCCGCCGAGGTGCTGATGAAACGGATCAAGGCGCTCGGCATCAACCAGCCGGTGCGCTGCGACATCATCGGCGCGGTTAGCGTCTTCGACAGCGATGGCGCCATTAGACGCAGGTCTTCGACCCCTTCGCCTGACGGGGACTACAGAGTTCGCCTTTCCGGCACGTCCGACGATCGCCAGACGGCCGACCGTATCGCCCGCGAGGTCCTGTCGCTCTATCCGACCGGGCCGGCGGGCGGCGCCGGCGTGCGGACATCGGTGACCGGGCGGGTCAGAACCGTTTCGGCTTACGTGCCCGCTGCATCGATCCGGCCCATGATCTCGATCCTGTCCCCAGGAGCCGCGTGATGGCCGAAATTTTGCTGCACGAGATCGCGCATGCGCGAACGGGCGACAAGGGCAACCGCGTCAACGTCAGCGTCATCGCGTATCGGGGCGAGGACTATCCGCTGCTGCTCGAACAGGTGACGGCCGAGCGGGTCAAGGCGCTGTTTGCAGGGCGCGGAGTAGGAGAGGTGCGGCGCTACGAGCTTCCGCTGCTTAAGGCGCTCAACTTCGTGATCGACGATGCGCTCGAGGGCGGGGTGAACGGCAGTCTGAACCTCGACGGCCACGGCAAGTCGCTGTCGTTTCTGGTTCTGACGCTTCCGATTTCGAAGGATAGGTAGGAAAAGAAGAGGCCGGCGCGCCGGGGTGGGCGGCGCGCCGGCAGCGACGGAACCCTATGGGCGGCAGGGGGGAGTTGCCGTAGGTATGAGTCCCGTCGCCTTTCGAACATCGACCTGCCGACTGGACGAGCAGGCCGCGTCTCAAAGCTCTCTCGACCAGACAGACATCGCCGGCGGCGCTTTATTCCGCGCCTCGCGCCTATTTCTTCACTGAACTTCGCCGGATTTCGACGGCTTTCTGAACCGATCCCCGATTTGTCACCGCTACGTTGGGCAATGTCACGCTGCCGCCTGTCCCGGATCTTTATTTCTTGAGGGACACAACCGGTCGGACGTCATCGCGACGCCGACCTCAAGGGCAGGGGGCGGATCGTGAGAAGTTCACCCAGCGGGGTGGAGCGGTATGTTGCCGATCTCCGCCGATACGCCCGCGTGCTGTGTGCCGGTCGTGGCGACGCCGACGACCTCGTGCAGGAGTGCCTGGCACGCGCGCTTTCGCGGCCAAACTTTCCGGCCGAGATCCGGAACGTGCGGGCTTACCTCTTCACGGTCCTTCATAACGTACATGT
>CAZZLX010000095.1:0-9642 GCA_964655235.1 uncultured Rhizobium sp. | reverse complement strand
TACGCATTTCGTTGTGATACCGAGCGGGCGAGTATCTGCTATTCCGGTGACAGCGGCGGCATCAGGCGAGACCTCCTCGAGCTCGCACGCCCCGCCGACGTGCTGATCCACATGACCCACTTCCGCGCCGGCACCGAACCGTCGGAAGTCTATCGCGCCTGCGCCGGATGCCACATCGACGTGGCCCACGTTGCCAAGGAGGCCGGCGTCAAGACGCTGGTGCTCTCGCACATGCTCGAGCAGATCGATCAGCCCGGCATTCGCGAGGAGATCATGCGCGAGATGATGGCGATCTATCCCGGCACGATCATCTGGGGCGAAGACCTGATGGAAGTTCCGATCCGCGGCGCCAGGATGGCGCAGTTTCTCTAGGGCGAGACCGATGCCGCATTCAACCTACCTCGCCGACCAGATGGGGTCGGCGGTCCTAGAGCCGACGGGCGCCTTCGAGGCCGGCTCCTACGGCTCGTTCACGCTGACCTACACGGCCGGCCCCTTCGGCATCGATGACAGCGGCGGCATAAAGATCTCGTTCCGCACCACGACGGACATGGGCAAGCCGCAATTCACCGATCCGGCGGGCGACAACTACACGACGGCCGAGGCAAGCAACGGCGCGGGCCTCCACCTGCTGTTCGACCGCATCAATATTCGGCCTTGGGTGCATACGCTCTATGTGCGGCTGATCGGCGGCTTCCTCCGCGGCGGCGAAAAGCTGACGATCCACTTCGGCGACCGACGCGAGGGTAGCCGCGGCATCAGGCTTCAGACCAATGCCGAAACGTACTTCCCCTTCAAGGTCTACGTCGACGCCTTCGCCACCTACGACTTCACCGAGTTTCCGGATTCTCCGGCAATCGATCTCGTTCCCGGCGCGGTCGCCGAATGGCGCGCGATCATGCCGACGCTGCGCCGGCCTGGCGAAAGCTTCCGGCTCGCGGTCGCCAAGCTCGACCGCTGGGGCAATCCGCAGGCCAGGGGAGACGGCACCTTCATGCTGACCTCGACCCTGCCAGTGAAAGGACTGCCCGAAAGGCTCAGAATCGGCGCCGACGAAGGGACGCTGCTCCTCGACAACCTTTCGGTCGCGACGTCGGGGGATCTCGTGATCGGCTTCTTGGATGCACGTGGCACGGAGGTCTTCCGCAGCAACCCGCTCCGCATCGCGCCCGGCGACACCGCGACCTACTGGTCGGACTTCCATGGCCAGAGCGGCGAGACCGTCGGCAGCGGCTCGGCCCGCGACTACTTCGCCTTCGCCCGCGACCAGGCGCTGCTCGACATCGTCGGCCACCAGGGCAACGACTTCCAGATCACCGAAGCCTTCTGGGACGAGCTGAACCGGCTCACCCGCGAATTCCACGAGCCAGGCCGTTTCGTCACCATGCCGGGCTACGAGTGGTCAGGAAACACCGGTGTCGGCGGCGACCGCAACGTCTTCTTCCGCCAGGAAGGCCGCGTCATCCATCGCTCCAGTCATGCGCTGGTGATGGACGGCCGTGACGGGAACACCGCCGCTCACACCGCGACCGACCTCTTCAGCGCGCTCGGCGACCAAGAAGCCGTGACCTTTGCCCATGTCGGCGGCCGCTACGCCGACATCTCCGTCGGGCATGACGGCCGCATCGAGCGCTCCGTTGAGATCCACTCGACCTGGGGCACATTCGAGTGGCTGCTGCATGACGCCTTTCGGCTCAAGTACCGGGTCGGCGTCGTCTGCAACAGCGACGACCACAAGGGCAGGCCTGGCCTCGCTTCGCCCGGCGCCTCGCTGTTCGGGGCGATCGGCGGCCTCACCTGCCTGAAGCTTCCGGAGCTCACCCGCGACAACGTCTTCGAGGCGCTCAAGCATCGGCACCACTACGGCACCACCGGTACCCGACTGCATCTCGACGTGACGGCGACGTTCCAGGGAGACGCAGAGCTGTTCGACGATGATCCGTTGCTGGGTCCCACGACCTCGAGGAAGACGAAGGCGGCGACGATGGGCGACATCGTTCGTGCGAAGGGCCCCGTCGAGCTCGCGGTCGCCGTCTCGGCGCCGGCTCCCATCGAGCGCGTCGACGTCCTGCGCGGCACCGAGCTGGTCGCGACGCGCCGTCCCTACGCCGCGTCGCCCAAGTCACGGCGGCTGCGCGTGATTTGGGAGGGGGCGGAGTATCGCGGGCGTGGCCGCCAGGTGAGCTGGAACGGCAATGCGCGCATCACCGGCAACACGATCCGGTCGGCGAAGGCGGTCAACTTCCTCAACCCGGAGCGCGAGCTGGTGCTGAACGGCGATCGGCTCGACTGGACCTCGGTCACCACCGGCAACCTCGCCGGCATGGAGCTGATGCTCGACGAGCCGAACGTCGGTACCCTCACAGTTTCGACCAAGCCGGCGAAGGTCGACTGGAAGATCGCCGACATCAACGCCGAGGACACGGTGATCGAAGCCGGGGGGCTCGGGCGCCGGCTTCGCGCCTATCGCCTGCCGGAGGAGAACCCCCATCGCACGTTCGCGTTCGATTTCGACGTCAGGACCGAGCCAGGCAAGGATAACCCGATCTACGTGCGGGTGACACTCGAGGACGGCCATCAAGCCTGGTCCAGCCCGATCTACGTGATCCCCTAAGACTTCGCTGCAGCTGTCAGATGAGGGCGAAGCTGGGCCCGGGCCTCAGTACGACGGTGCAGGACAAATTGCGTCCGGCGGTTCGAGGGGATTGGCGATCGTATCGACGAGCTCGATCGGCGTAAAAGCGCCCTCTTCACAGGGCGACTCCTAGTAGATCAAACGGAACTGGGTCGCCGTAGCTGTTCCTCCACCTCCCGAATCCAAGGAGGCATGCTAGGCTCCCGCTCGACCGTTCACATACAGAGATAAAGACATGGCCACCAGGACGATCGTCTACGTCTCCCACGCCGACGGCCGCGAGGTTCATGTGATGGAGATGAACCCGGAAACCGGCGATCTTTCGCTACTCGAAAAGGTCGCGGTCACCGGAGTGGCGATGCCGATGGCGGTCAGTCCCGACCGGCGCTACTTGTATGTCGGCCTCCGCTCTGAGCCATTCTCGGTATCGAGCTTCCGCATCGATCCCGATACCGGCCGGCTCTCCTTCATCGCGACGACGCGGCTTCCCGACAACTTCGCCTATATCTCGACCGATCGCGCCGGCCGCTTCCTACTCGGCGCCTCGTTCGCCGGCAACAAGATGGCGGTCAATCCGATCGGACCGAACGGCTGGGTGCAGGAGCGGCCGGTGCAGGTCTTCGGCACGCCGCCGGCGGCCCATTGCGTGCTGACCGATCCTTCGAACCGCTTCGCCTATGTGCCGTGCCGCGACGGCAACGGCGTCGTGCAGCTGCGCTTCGATGCCGCGACCGGCATGATCTCGCCCAATGATCCGCTTTTCGTCACCGCCGTGGATGGTGCCGGTCCGCGCCACCTCGCCTTCCATCCGAACAACGCGTTCCTTTATCTTCTGAACGAGCTCGACGGCTCGGCTTACGTCTATGCGATCGACCCGACCTCGGGCGCATTGGCGCGAAAGCAGGTCGTCGATGCGCGGCCGAAAGGCTTCGCCGGGAATCCGGCAGCGGCCGACATTCACCTGACGCCGGACGGACGCTTTCTCTACGGTACCGTGCGCACGCCGAACACGATCGCGGGCTACGCCGTGGATCCGAACGAAGGCACGCTGACCCAGATCGGCGAGTGGGCGACCGAGGACCACCCGCGCGGCTTCAACATCTGTCCGCGCGGGCGCTTCCTCTATGCGGTCGGGCTCTACTCACACCACCTGCAGAGCTACCGGATCGACGCATCGTCCGGAAAGCTGAAGCCGCTGAAGCGACTGGCGATGGGCCAGGGCCCGAACTGGATCGAGATCGTCGATCTGCCTTAACCGCCGAAGACCTTGACCGCCTGCTTCACCGTCGCCTCCGGCACGGTGACGCCGGCGGCCTTCGCCGCTTCCAAGTTCACCTGCAGGTCGTAGACCGAGGACTCGACCGGCTTCAGCGTGCCCGGGTCCTTGCCGAGAAGCACCGGAATAGCGAGTTCCTTTGCCCAGCCCATGCCGGCCTGATACTGGTTCTGCGCCATCGCCGCGATCGCACCGCGCTCGACCACCGAGACGTCGAGGGCGAACAGCGGCTTCTTAGCGTCGCGCGTCGCCTTCACAACCGCTTCATAGGCGGACGACACGGTGTTGTCCTGCGCAGTCAGCACCGCGTCGACCTTGGTCACCAGGGTGTCGATCGCGGTTTTGACCTCGGCCGACGAGGCGACCGTCGCCTCGACCCAGGTGAGACCGCGCTTCTCGGCCTCGGCCTTGGCGATCTTGTTCAGGTTGATCGAGTTGGTCTCGGACGCGTTGTAGATCGTGCCGATCGTCTGCATGCCGGGCTTGATCTGCATGTAGAGATCTAGGCTGCGGCCGACCGGCGGGATCGAGTAGTAGCCGGTGACGTTGGTGCCGGTCGGCTTGTCGACCGCCGGCACGACGCCGGCCTCGACCGGGTTGGTGACGCAGCCGAACACCACCGGCGTCTTGCCGCCCTTGGCGAGCTGGATAGTCGCCATCACGTTCGGCGTGGTGCACGGCGCCAGAAGGTCGACGTTCTCGGTCAAGAATTTCTGCGCGATGTTGCGCGCATTGCCGACGTCGCCCTGGGCGTTCTGGTAGTCGAGCACCAGGTTCTTGCCGACGACGAGGCCGGCCTGGGCAAGACCGTCGATGAAGCCCTGACGCGTCGCGTTCAGCGCCGGGTGATCGACGATCTGCGAGAAGCCGACCTTATAGGTCTTGCCCGGAACCGGCTGCTGCGCCGAGGCCGGTATCGCGATCGCACCTGCGAGCAAGGCGAGAGTGATCAGTTTCATCATGGTCGTTTCCTCCGGTTGTTCTTAAGCCAGCAGCAGTCGGTCGTCGGCGAGGTCGCTCCCGGCCTCGTGGAATTTGCGGACGAGCCCCGCGACGGTGAGATCGGCCTTCGCCGATCCAGCCGCCTCGAAGATGATGCGCCCCCGGTGCATCATCACTAGTCGGCTCCCCCAGCGGATCGCATCCGCCATGTTGTGGGTGATCATCAGCGTGGTCAATCGGCGCTCGGCCACCAGCCGGTCGGTGAGCCCCATGACCAGCTCCGCGGTCTTGGGATCGAGCGCCGCGAGATGCTCGTCGAGAAGCAGGAGTCGGGGTCCCGCCAAGGTTGCCATCAGGAGTGCGATGGTCTGGCGCTGACCGCCCGAGAGGAGGCCCATGCGCGTGTCCAGCCGGTTCTCGAGGCCGAGCCCGGTCTCTGCGAGAGCGGCGCGGAAGCTCTCGCGGAGCTGCGGCGTGACCGCCGGCCGGAGCCAGCGCGGCTGGCCGCGCCTGGCCGCCATCGCCAGGTTCTCCTCGATCGTCATCCCGGCGCAGGTGCTGTCGTTCGGATCCTGGGCGATGCGGCCGAACAGGCCGGCTCGGCGATGGACCGGCTCGCGGGCGATGTCGCGGCCGTCGAGCATGACGCGACCAGACTCCGGCATCGCGAGGCCGACGATCGTCTTCAGCAGCGTCGACTTGCCGGCGCCATTGGAGCCGATCACCGTGACGAAGTCGCCGTCTGCGACGGTGAGGTTCACGTCGTCGAGCGCCCTCACCTCGGCCGCCTGCCCGGCCATGAAGGTCTTGGTGATGCGGTCGAGCGCCAGCATCAGCGGGCCCCCTTGAGCTTCGGCAGCGCCAAGGCGAGAAGCAGCAGGACGGCGGTGATCAGCTTGAGGTCGGTTGGCTGTAAACCGACATAGAGGGCGAGCACGACCAGCAGCCGGTAGATCAGCACGCCGACGATTGCGGCGAAGATCCATACTTTAATCGTTCGGTCGCCGAAGATCGCTTCCCCTATCAGCACGGCGGCGGCGCCGGTGACCAGAATGCCGATCCCCATGCCGATATCGGCGAAGCCGTGGTTCTGCGCGACGAGCGCGCCGGAGAGCGCGATCAGGAAGTTAGACAGCGCGAGACCGACGATCTTGGTCCAGCCGGTGTCGACGCCGAGCGCCTGGATCATCGTTTCGTTCTCGCCCGTCGCGCGGACCGCGAGGCCGAGATCGGTGCGAAGGAAAGCCGCCATCAGGATCGCGACGACCGCAACGAACACCGCAAGGATGACGATGTTGGTGACGACGCTCTCGCGGATCGGAAGCCCCAGCGCGTTTGCGGCCGCGACGATGTCGCCGAAGACCGAGGGCGTCGAGAGCAGCGGCGTGTTCGCGCGTCCCATGACGCGGAGATCGACCGTGTAGACCGCGGTCATCACGATGATGCCGGCGATGATCGCGTTGATCCGAAGCCGCGTGTGGATCAGCGCGGTGACGACGCCCGCCGCCGCGCCGGCCAGCGCCGCCGCCAAAGTTGCCGAGAACGGATTGATCCCCGACACCAGCAATGCCGCCACCACGGCGCCGCCGAGCGGATAGCTGCCTTCGGCCGTGAGATCGGGAAATCGGAAGAAACGGAAGGTCAACAAGACGCCGAGGCCGAGGAAGGCGAACAGCAGGCCCTGCTCGAAGGTGTTGCCGACCAGCGTCTGCAGGACGTTCATGCGATCTAGCGGCGCGGCGCCAAGTAGTCTTCGAGGCGGATCGCGTCCTCGCCCGGAATGCGGCGGCGCTCGAACTCGGCCTCCCGACCCAGGGGCTTGGTCGCATCGATGATCAGCTTGCCCCAATGGTCGCGGTGCGGATCGCGGTAGAAACCGGGGACATCGGCGATGACGGTCGTCCGCGTGTCGGCACGCCCGCGGGTCAGGAAAGCCCACCAGACATCGTGAAGGTCGTGAATGTCGACGTCATCATCGACGACGATCACCGACTTATTGTAGTCGAGCTGCGAGCCTATTGCCGCCATCGCGACGTGCCGCGCCTGGCCCGGATACTCCTGGCGGATGCTGATCACCGTGCAGAGCAGGGTCGAATGCACGGCGACGTCGACGACGCCCCTCACCTGCCCGACCAGCGCCTTGTAGATGCGTGCGGCGGTCGCCTCCTGCAGCAGCACGATGTCCTCGGGCGAGCCGCAGAGCAGGCCATGAAAGTAGGCGCCCTCGCGATGACTGACATGAGTAACCCGAAAGACGTGCTGGTCGCCGACCGGTACGTAGTAGCCCATGAACTCGCCGAACGGACCTTCCGGCCGGCGGACGTTCGGCAGGATCTCACCTTCCACCACGATCTCGGTATCGGCCGGCACCATAAGGTCGATGGTCTTGCAGGGCCGCATCTCGACCGGGCGGCCACGGATCTGGGCCGCGGCCGACAGCTCGTCGGTCTCGATCGGGAGAGATGCCGCGGCGGCGAGGAAGATGTCGGGCGCGGTACCGATCAGGAGCGCCGCCGGCAAAGGCTTGTTCTCGGCCTCGGCCTTCGCCTGGTAGCGGGTCAGGTCGTGCGTGGTGCCGAGCCGGATGCGCAGCTCCTCGTCGCTCACGTACATCGATCGGTGGAAGGAAAGGTTGGCGACACCTGTCTCCGGATCCTTGGCGAGGTAGATCGCCGCCGTGAAGTAAGGACCTGCGTCCTTCTCCCAGTACGTCAACTGCGGCAACGCCGACATCTTCGAGTCGCGCAGGCCAGCCGGCATCGGCACTCTTTTGAGGAAGGTCTCCGCCCCGGGCAGCATGCCCTGGCAGAGGTCGAGCCAGCGCTTGGGAAAGCTGCTCTCGGCACCGACCATTTCGCGGATACGCCGGCGGCTGCCGTAGAGGTTGCTGACGACCGGCATCGAGGCGCCGCGAACCCGGCGGAACAGGATCGGCAGGTCGTCGCGGGACTGGGAAGCCTTGATCACCGCAGCAAGCTCGTGGCGCGGATCGACCTCGCGCTCGATGATACGCATCTCGCCCCGGGCCAGCAGCTTTTCGACATAGTCGCGCATGACGTCCTCCGGGCCGGACCCTACCGACCGGCCGGCGTTCCGGCAACGTCCGGCCAAGCGTGACGGAACCGGCCTTTCGTGCAAGGCTTTACGCGGGAGAAAACGCCATGCCCAAGATCCTGTCGGACGAGGCCGTGAGGGCCTATCACCGCGACGGCTACTATGCCCCCGTACGTGTCATGAGCGAGGCGGATGCCGCCCGCTTCCGCGCCGCACTGGAGACCCACGAGGCCAAGACCGGCGCGCCGCTGCAGTCCAACTGGCGGCACAAGACCCACCTGCTCTTCACCTGGGCGGACGAGCTGGTCCACCACCCGAGGATCCTGGACGCAGTCGAGGACGCGATCGGCCCGGACATCCTCTGCTGGACCTCGACATTCTTCATCAAGGAGAAGAAGAGCCCGGGCTTCGTATCCTGGCACCAGGACTCGACGTATTGGGGTCTCGATCCCGCCGACGTGATCACCGCCTGGGTCTCCTTCACCCATTCGAACCCGGTCAGCGGCTGCATGAAGGTGATGCCGGGAACCCATATCGGCGAGCAGATCCCGCACAACGACACCTACCACAAGGACAATCTGCTCTCGCGCGGCCAGGAGATCGCGGTCGACGTCGATCCGTCGAAAGCCGTCGACCTGATCCTGAAGCCGGGAGAGATCTCTCTGCACCACATCAAGCTGGTTCACGGCTCCGAGCCCAACACCAGCGACGACCGCCGCATCGGCATGGCGATCCGTTACATCCCCCCGCATGTGCGCCAGCTCAAGGTCGAGGACTCGGCGCTCCTCGTCCGAGGCCATGACAAGTATCGCCACTTCGCCTACGAGCAACGGCCGAAAGCCGATGTCGACGACGCGGCGATCGCCGCGCACAAGGCGTCAGTCGAGCGCCAGATCGGCGCGCTCTATTCCGGCACGGACAAGAAAGTGTTCAGAGCTTGAACAAAGTCGCGATCGTCACGGGGGGCGCGCGCGGCATCGGTCGCGGCTGCGCCCTGGCTCTCGCGGCCGAGGGCTTCGACATTGCACTGGTCGATCTGCTCGAGCCCGAGATGGAGCGGACGGCGGGCGAGATCGCGGCGCTGGGGCGGAAAGTGCTCCGCTTCCCGGCTGACGTCGCGGATCACAAGCGGGCCAAAGAGATCGTCGACAGCGTCGTGAAGGAGTGGGGCCGGATCGACTTCCTGCTCAACAACGCCGGCAAATCGATGCCGAAGCCGATGATCGAGATCACGGAAGAGGAATTCGACCGAACGATCGCGATCAACCTCAAGAGCTGCTTCAACTACATCCACGCGACCGCGCCGGTGATGCTGCGCCAGGGCGGCGGGCGCATCGCCAGCATGTCATCGCTGAATGCGTACACCGGCG
Organism: uncultured Rhizobium sp.; assembly: GCA_964655235.1. Lineage (GTDB taxonomy): Bacteria > Pseudomonadota > Alphaproteobacteria > SHVZ01 > SHVZ01 > SHVZ01. The sequence continues at coordinate 365 of CAZZLX010000095.1, read as the reverse complement.
GCGTCACGAGTGCCGTCAGCAAATTCGCCTACGCCGCGGCCAAGGCCGGCATCCTCGGCATGACGCGCGCGCTGGCGAAGGAACTGGGGCCGACCATCGCGATCAATGCAATCTGCCCCGGCGTGATCAAGACCGAGCTCGGCAACTCTTTGACCCAGGCGCGCGAACCCGAGCTGATCAAGGGCATCGCGCTCAACCGTCTCGGCACCCCAGCGGACGTGGCCGCGCTCGTTGTATTCCTGGCGACGGTCGAGTCCAACTTCATCACCGGCCAGGACTTCAAGGTCGACGGCTTCCAGTGGGTGATCTGACGGCGCGGGCGGGGGTGCCGGCCTGGGCCAAGGCGCTCGCGGCTACCCTCACCA
>CAZZLX010000094.1:0-9673 GCA_964655235.1 uncultured Rhizobium sp. | reverse complement strand
GTCCCGACCTCGCCAGGCGGATCGAGGTGGTGCCGTTCGAGACCCTGCTGATCGAGTTCGCGCGCTCGGTCGGCGCCAGCTTCGTGATCCGCGGGCTCCGCGCCGTCTCGGACTTCGAGTACGAGTTCCAGATGGTCGGCATGAACAGCCGGCTGAACCCGGAGATCCAGACGGTCTTCCTGATGGCGTCGGAGACCGTTCACTTCATCTCCTCGCGCTTCGTCAAGGAAATCGGCGCGCTCGGCGGCGACGTCTCGAAGTTCGTAAGCCCGCGCGTCGCCCTCCGCCTCAAGCGCCGCTTCGTCGAGGTCGGACGCCGGGCCGCGAACGCCGATTGATCTTAGAGGGCGGGGCGACTAGCTTCCGCCCGCCTTGGTGAGAGCTCGTAGCTCAGTCGGTAGAGCACGTGACTTTTAATCATGGGGTCGCGGGTTCGAATCCCGCCGAGCTCACCATCCCTCTGCATATCGATGCCCCCGACCCAGTCCGGTACGGGGGAACTCCTGCCCCCAGCAGGTGTCTCGTCTAGGCCATGAAGATCGCGACCTTCAACGTGAACAGCATCGGGCGGCGGCTGCCGGTGCTGCTCGGCTGGCTCGCGCGGGCGAAGCCTGACGTCGTCTGCCTGCAGGAGCTGAAGGCCGAGGACAAGGCGTTCCCCGCAGCGGCGTTGGCTGAGGCCGGGTACCACGCGGTGTGGAAGGGACAGCGGACCTGGAACGGCGTTGCGATCCTGGCGCGCGGCGTCGAGCCGGTGCTGGTACGATCCGAGCTGCCGGGCGATCCGGAAGATGCGCAGGCGAGATACATCGAGGCGGCAGTCGACGGCGTGCTGGTCGCCTGTGTCTACCTGCCGAACGGCAACCCGCAGCCCGGGCCGAAGTTCGACTACAAGCTCGCCTGGTTCGACGGCTGATCCGGCACGCGAAGAAGCTCTATGCCGCGAAGCACCCGGTCGTTCTCGCCGGCGACTTCAACGTCGTGCCGACCGACCTCGACATCTATCCGACGACCTCCTACGACGACGACGCGCTGCTGCAGCCGGAGAGTCGTGCGGCCTATGCGAGGCTGCTGAAGCAGGGCTGGACGGACTCGATCCGCCGGCTTCATCCGGACCAGCGCATCTACACCTTCTGGGACTACATGCGAAACCGCTGGCCGCGCGATGCCGGGCTCCGCATCGACCACCTGCTGCTGAGCTCGGAGCTGGCGCCGCGCCTCAAGAAGGCCGGCGTCGACCGCGAGGTGAGGGGCGAGGCCGGTGCCAGCGACCACGCGCCGGCGTGGATCGTTCTCGGCGACGACAAGCCCAGGAAGAAACCCGCTCTTCCCCCGCGCCGCCGGCGCTCCTAGACTCGGGGGCATGGCAGACGATACGAGCGCCGGACAAATCCGGCTGACGAGCCTGGCGCATGGCGGCGGCTGCGGCTGCAAGCTGGCACCTTCCGTCCTGCAGCAGCTGCTGGCCGACCAGCCGGTCGCGGCGCCGTTCAAGCAGCTGCTGGTCGGCATCGAGAACTCCGACGATGCCGCTGTCTGGAAGGTCGACGACGACACCTGCGTCATCGCCACGACCGACTTCTTCATGCCGATGGTGGACGATCCCAACGACTTCGGCCGCATCGCCGCGACCAACGCGATCTCCGACGTCTATGCGATGGGCGGCAAGCCGATCATGGCGCTAGCCATCCTCGGCATGCCCCTGGGCAAGATCCCGACCGAGATGGTGCGCGAGATCCTGAAGGGCGGCGCCGCAGTCTGCGCCTCTGCCGGCATCCCGATCGCCGGCGGGCATTCGATCGACTGCCCGGAGCCGGTCTACGGCCTCGCGGTGATCGGTCTCTGCAAGCCGTCTCAAGTGCGCCGCAACGCCGACGCCAGGGCGGGCGACGCGCTGATCCTGACCAAGGCGGTCGGCGTCGGCATCTACTCGGCCGCGATCAAGAAGGGGGCGCTCGAGGCCGACGGCTATGCCGAGATGGTCGCGAGCACGACCCTGCTCAACAGCATCGGCGCCGAGCTCGCGAAGGATCCGGACGTGCACGCGATCACCGACGTGACCGGCTTCGGCGTTCTCGGCCACGGGCTCGAGATGGCGCGCGGATCCAAGCTCGTGCTGACGATCGAGGCTGGCAAGGTGCCGCTTCTCGCCAAGGCGGCATCGCTCGCCGGGCAGGGCTTCGTCACCGGCGCCTCGCACCGCAACTGGGCGAGCTACAAGGATGAGGTGACGCTGCCCGACGGCTTCCCCGAATGGCACCGGCACCTGCTGAGCGACCCGCAGACCTCGGGCGGCCTGCTCGTCGCCTGCAGCGCGAACCGCGCCGAGGAGATCGCCCAGACGATCCGCGCCGCCGGCTACCCGGCAACCGCCGTCATCGGCCGCGCCGAGACGGGCGCGCCCCGCATCCGGGTCGTCTAGCGCGGCAGCACGCGCAGCAGCTTGAGGGCGACGGTCTCTTCCCGCGCCTCGTCGTCGTCCTCAAGCTCGATCACGCAGTTGGCACCCTTGGCGGACTTGACCTGCGCCGGGTACCACGCGCCGTCCGAGAGCCGCCAAACGCGATCGCCCTTGCGGCAGCGGGCGGCAGGCTTGCCCGGGCCGTCCATCGACCAGGCGAGCATCTCGCGCTGTGTCACCACCGCGTCCTCGCTGGCATCCGTACCGTCGAAGCGGACGATGCATTGTCCGCCCGACTTGCTCGGCTCGCGCACCGTCGCCGACCACCAGCCGCCATCGGAGAAGGCGTAGAGACGCTGGCCCGGCTTGCAGGCGACGGTGCCATCGCCGCGCGGCAGCGCCGCCGACTGAGAGGCGGCCGGGGTTTCGTCCTTCGGCGCGGCGGCGATGGCGGCACCCGGCCGGGTGCCGGCGTATGTCGCCGAGATGCCGAACACGTCGACGATCGCGTTGGCCACGGTCAGCTTGTCGGTATCCTTGGATGAGATGCCGGCCGGCGGGCTGACGGTGATCCGGAGCGGGCCTTTCGGCTGCTTGAAGTCGGTCGAGAACGAGACGAGCGCGTCCAGCACCGCCAGCGTGCGCGGTCCCTGGCCCTTGGCCAGCACGCCCAGCAGCGCCACGTTCTCGGCGACGTAGGCCTCGGGTGTCTTGCCTTCGTCGGCGGCGAAGGCCGGGACCAGCTTGGACAGCAGCGAGGCGTCCTCGTAGACCAGGGTGGCGGTACGCAGCGTGGTCTCGTCGATCGCCTTGTCGGGATCGGCCACCGCCGCCGACGGCGTGACGCCGTCGAGGATCATGCTGAGCTCGATGCGGGCGAGGCCGGGAAGGGCGAACTCGAACTTGTTCAGCGTCACCACCTTGCGGCCCGGATCGAAACGGAAGTCGACCGCGATGTCGGCGGTGGCGTTGGTCACGCCGACCGTCTTCACGATCTCGTCCACCTCGGGCGAGGAGACGCCTTCGAACCTAAGCTTCGCGAAATTGGGGCCGTCCGGCGCGTTCGCGTGATCGAAATCGAGGTCCTCGACGACGACCCGCTTGATCGTGAGCGGCGTCGGCTTGGCGTCCGGCTTCTCCTCCTTGAGCACCGCCGTCACGTCGTTGAGCACGAATCCGCTCGCGCCCAGCGCCGAGGCGCTGCCGTAAGAGAGGCTGAGCTCGGGCCCGAGCTTCGGCTTGATCTCCTGCTCGAAGCGGGAGAGCCCGTCGGCGAGGGCCGGGATGGCCGCCAGCAGCCAGAGGAACGTCACTGCCAGAAGGCGACATGCGAGACGGGCGAAAGTCATGGATACCTCGATGGGAGCGCCCGCGACCGGGCGCTGTCGCCGGCCAGTTTCACCCGGGCGGCGAGCCGGCGGCAAGCGCCGGGCGGCCACCCGTTGCGTGCCGACTATGTTAGCGCTAACATGCAGGCGCCATCCAAGAAGAGGGACGCCGATGATCACCGATGCCGATGTCGCCTTCTACCGGGAGAACGGCTACCTGCTGGTCCCGAACGTCTTCAGCCCGGCGGAGGTCGCCGAACTCAGGTCGGTCACCGAGGACTTCGTCGAGCGCGCGGGCGCCGTCGACACCCATAACGAGATCTACGATCTGGAGGACAGCCACCGACGCGGCAATCCGCGCGTGCGGCGGATCAAGACGCCGCATCTCCACGATCCGGTCTACGCCGCGGCCTCCCGCCATCCGGCGGTGATCGAGGTGCTGAAGCGGCTGATCGGTCCCTCGATCCGCTTCGACACCGGCAAGCTGAACCTCAAGTCGGCGGGATACGGCGCGCCGGTCGAATGGCACCAGGACTGGGCCTTCTATCCGCACACCAACGACGACCTGGCCGCGGTCGGCATCATGCTCGACGACGTGGACGAGTCGAACGGGCCGCTGCTCGTCATCCCCGGCACGCATCTCGGGCCGACCTACGACCACCACGCGGACGGGCGCTTCTGCGGGGCGATGGACGTGGAGGCGCTGGACGTCGATCTCGAGGACGCGGTGCCCCTGGTCGGACAGGCGGGATCGATCACCATCCACCATGCCCGGATCATCCACGGCTCGGCGGCCAACCGCACCAACCGGCCGCGCCGGCTGCTGCTCTACCAGTACTGCGCCGCCGACGCCTGGCCGCTCCGAGGCGTCTCGGACTACGACCAGTTCAAGGCCAACCTGATCTGCGGCGAGGAATCGGTGGCGCCGCGGATCGTGGCGGCGCCGGTGCGGATGCCGTATCCTGAAGCCCTGAATGGCGGATCGATCTACGAAAACCAAAAGGGCACGAGCCGCCGCTACTTCGCGACCGCCGAACGCGCCTGAACCCGTTCGCCGGCGCGGCGGCGCCAATGTGTCGCCGCGCATGGCCGACGTCGCGCGGATCGCCGACGTCTCGATGATCACGGTGTCCCGCGCGCTGCGCACGCCCGAGCGCGTGGCGCCGGAGACGCGTGCGCGCGTCCAGGCGGCGATGAAGCAGGTGGGCTACGTGCCCGACCTCGTCGCCGCCAGCCTCGCCTCGCGGAGGAGCCGGGTCGTCGCCGTCGTGGTGCCGACGATCGGCAGCTCGATCTTCAGCGACAGCATCGAGGGGATGTCCGACCTGCTGCGCAGCCGCGGCTACCAGCTGATCATCGGCGGCGGAAGCTATGACACAGAGGACTCCGAGAGTGTGATCGCGGCCCTGCTCGGCAGGCGGCCCGACGGGCTGATCCTCACCGGCAGCCGGCACCCGAAGCGCGCGCGCAAGATGATTGCGGATGCGCGCATCCCGGTGGTGGAGATGTGGGAGCTGCCGGCGCATCCGATCGACTCCGCCGTGGGATTCTCCAACCGCGGCGCGGTGCGCGCGATGGCAATGCGGCTGGTCGAGGCCGGATACAGGTCGATCGCCTATATCGGCCCGGCCGGCGGCGATCCGCGCGCGACGCAGCGGCGCCAGGGCTATGCCGACGCGATGGTGCGCCACGGCCGAACGCCGCTCTTCATCGAGACGCCGCAGCCGCCCTCGCAGATGGAGCATGGCGCCGAGGCGGTCCTTCGCGTCGCCCGCGATCGCCCGGAGATCGACGCCGCGTGCTTCACCAGCGACGTGCTGGCCGTGGGCGCGCTGTTCCAGTGCCGCCGCCTCGGCTGGGACGTGCCCGGCCGCTTCGCCATCGCGGGCTTCGGCGACTTCGAGATCGCGGCGGCGGCGGCGCCGGCGCTGACCAGCGTCTCGGTGCCGCGATACCGGATCGGCGAGGAGTCGGCGCGGTTGATCCTCGGCCGCATCGACGGCGAGATCGCGCCGGGGCAAAAGGTCGATCTCGGCTTCGACGTGATCTGGCGCGAGAGCACTTAGGGACCGCTCGCAGAGGTTCGCGCGTCAGTCCCTGAAGTCCGGAACCCCGGCGCCGATGTCGATGAAAGTGCGGTCGTGGACGTCGAGCACCTCGAGCTTGTCGGTGCTCGAGTCCCTGTACTCGTCCAATGGCGCCGAGTTCGACTGGTAATAGACGAGGCGGGCGGCTCCGTCGTTATCACGCATCGGCAGCGCGAAGGTCTCGTTCATGTACATGAGGCCCGTCCGGGTCCTGGAGACCAGCTTGACCAGCATGCCGCAGGGCTGCTCGCAGACCAGATAGATCGCGCGCGAGGCCTTGGCGCGGCGCTTCGGTTCCACGAAGTCGAGGTAGTTGCGCCCCGTCGGATCGCTGCCGAAGCCTTCGCGATGCTTGGTGCCGACGAGCCGGATCCTGATCATCTCCGGCGAGACCAGCTCGTGGATGATGAAGGTGTTCAGCACCGAGGCCTGCGCGCCGGGATCGAAGCCGCGCCTGGACGGGATCAGGTCCTGCTTCGGCAGCGAGTCCCAGTAGTCGGCGAAGGTCGCCGACTGCTCGTGCTCGAACCGGATCCCCCGGAAGGGGGCGCTCGCCGCCTTGAAGCTCATGGCGCGTACTCTATCCCGCTTTCGCCTCGGCACGCGACCGAGCGTGACAGCAGCGAAACTTATGAGGCGGCCAGCTTCTCCGCGATCCGCCGCACGATCTGCCGCGCGTTGATCGGCGCCTGTCGTTTGTCGGTGTTGTCGAAATAGACGTACACCTTGCGGCACTTCGACCGACCGGTAGAAGACGATGCGAATTCGCCATCGGTCATCGTCCGCCCCGTCGCCCAAGCGACGGCGCGATCCGCCCAGCGGTCGATCTCGGCTTTCGAATAGGCGCTCTTGTAGAGCGTCTTCGAGCCGTGCAGCCGGCAATAGACGAAGTCGACGGTGAGGTCCATGAGCCGGGGCCACTTCACCGTGTCGGCACAGACAAGGGCTACGCCATAGTGCCGGAGCAGTCGTATAAAGGCGGGATCGCGAAAGCTTTCTTGACGGATCTCGATCGCATGGCGGACCGGCCGCTTCGCATCCGTCCTCGTCCACGCGCGGCCGTCGAGCCGCGCGTCGTGCGTGCGTGCCAACGTCGCGGCGGCCTCGGTGTCGGCGGGCAGCAGGGCCAGGAACGGCTCGAGCCGCGCCGGATCGAACCGGAAGTTGGGCGGGAACTGCCAGAGGATCGGGCCGAGCTTGGGGCCGAGCCTGAGCACGCCCGAGGCGATGAAGTTGGCGAGCGGCTTCTCTGGCTCGCGAAGCTTCAGCATGTGGGTCAGGTAGCGCGAGCCCTTGACCGCGAAGACGAAGCCGTCCGGCGTCTCGTCGGCCCAGCGCTGGAACGCGTCGGGCTTCTGCAGCCCGTAGAAGGTGCCGTTGATCTCGATCGAATTGAAGACGCGGCTGGCATGCGCCAGCTCATGCTTCTGCGGCAGGCCTTCCGGATAGAAATGGCCGCGCCACGGCGCGTAGGTCCAGCCGGAGACGCCGATCCTGATGTCCGCCGGCCGGGCCATGCACGCTCATGCCTAGAACTTCCCTGACTGGAAATCCGCGACGGCCTCGCGGAGTTCCTCGACCGTGTTCATCACGAAGGGACCGTACTTGGCGACCGGCTCCCCGAGCGGCCGGCCCGCGACCAGGATGAAGCGGCCGCCGTCCCTCGCCGTGACCTCGATTCGATCGCCATGGCTGAGGACCGCGACGCGGCCGCGCGCGACCTTCTCGCCGCCGATCTCGACCGATCCTTCGAAGGGATAGACGAAGGCGTTGTGCCCGGCTGGCAGGTCATGGACGAAGCCGGCGCCGGCCGGCAGCGCCACGTCGAGGTATGTCGGGTCGGTCGCGACAGCCGAGATCGGGCCTTCCGTCGTGCCGACGCGCCCGGCGATCACGCGCACCTTGGCGCCGTCGATCTCGACCTCCGGAATCTCCTCGGGATCGATTTCCTGGTAGCGCGGCGGGCACATCTTGTCCCTGGCCGGCAGGTTGACCCAGAGCTGGAAGCCCCACATCAGGCCGTTCTCCTGCTCGGGCAGTTCGGAATGCACGATGCCGCGGCCGGCAGTCATCCACTGCACGCTGCCGGGACGGAGCAGGCCTTTGTTGCCCTTGTTGTCCTCGTGGCGCATGCGGCCGGCGAGCATGTAGGTGACGGTCTCGAAGCCGCGATGCGGATGGTCGGGAAATCCGGCGATGTAGTCCTTGGCGTCGTCGGAGCGGAACTCGTCCAGCATCAGGAACGGGTCGAGGTCGGGCAGGCGCTGCTGGCCGATCACGCGAGTCAGCTTGACGCCGGCACCGTCGCTGGTCGGCTGGCCGGGCATCACCGCGAGAACGCGGCGCACGCTGGGGGCATCGGTCTTGAGAGCGGTCATGTCGTTCTTCCTTTCGCGGCCCGGCGAAAGATGGTCGTTTCCGAGCCGGCTTGCCAGTGGGCGACGGGGAAAGACCGTTCACGCCACCGAAACAATTCCTAGAGCCAGACCGCGACGCAGAGCGCGTAGGCGACGCCCTTGCCCGACTTCGCCACCGGCAGCATCAGCCGCTGGAAATGCTGGATGCGGAAGTCGTGGATCGTCTTGACCACCTGGAAGTTCGGCCGCTTGGTCCGTCGCATGCTGCGCAGCCCCGGCTCGGCATGGCGGCGGAACCAGGTCGGCTGCTCGTCCAGGTATCGGCCTTCGAGCTTCAGCCCGACGGCGCGCTCCACGTCGCGCCCGGCGCGAAGGAAACGGATGCGCCCGGACTCGTTCAGCTCAGCCAGCATCAGGTTCGGCTCGAGGACGGCGAGGGGGGAGGTCTCGATTGGCAGGAAGTCGTTCGCCTCCGGCATCGCACGACCGCGGCGTCGTTCGTCCCATAGCTCGTAGAGGCGCGTCAGCTCCTGATGGCCGGCGGTGTGGAGCTGTCGATATTCCTCGGACCTGAGCCAGATCTGCAGTCCGCTTGGATCCCGGCGCTCGAAGATGATGCGGAGCGTGCGCAAGAGCTGCGAGGGCGAGAAGGGCTTGGCGATATAGGCATCGACCCCGAGGTCCTGGGCAGAGAGAACCGAGGTCTCGGTCCGGTCGGCGGTCAGCAGCAGGTAGGGGATCTCCGGCCAGCCGGCGCGCACCCTCTTCAGGAGCTCGATGCCGTCCATCTTCGGCATGCGGAGATCCGAGAGGATTACGTCAAAGTGCAAAAGGCCGGTTTCGAGGAAAGCCAGCGCCTCCAGACCGTCGCCGGCGGTGATGATGTTGCGGATGCCGAGCCGCTCGAGGATGCGGCGCTCGAGGCCGAGTGCGAAGGCATCGTCCTCGACCAGCATCACCGACAGCGCCGTTGGCTCGAACCCGGCGTCGTCCTGGTAGTCGGAAAGCGCCGCTTCCATCGATGCCTACATGCGGGCGAGGCGATCGGCGAGGATCGCGCGATCCGCCTTGATCGCTTCCGGCAACGAAAGTGTCAGCGGCGCGGCTTCGGCGACGCGGCCGTCGGCGGCCGCCATCTCGATCTCGCGCGCCGCGGTCACCACGCGCCTGAGGCCGAGGCTCGCCGCGGCCCCCTTGAGGGAGTGCGCGGCCAGCCGCCAGGCCGGCGAGTCGCCCGAGCTGCGGGCGTTGTTCATGTTGGCGATCAGGCGTTCGGCATTGCGGTCGAAATCGGTGGCGAGCTCGATCAGAGCGTCGTTGCTCAGCTGCTCGGCGAGGGCATCGAGGATCACCTCGTCCAGAGTCGCTTCCTCGGCCATCTCGGCTTTCACCGGGATCGGGGCCGGCGCCGATCCGACGCCGCTGACGCGCCCCCCCAGCACACGCGCGATCGTCTCGAACAGCGTCTTCGGATGCACCGGCTTGACGACGAAGTCGGTC
>CAZZLX010000093.1:0-9679 GCA_964655235.1 uncultured Rhizobium sp. | reverse complement strand
CCGGTCATCCGCGACATCCAGAAGCATGTCGTCGACAAGGGCCTGTCGAAGTTCCCCAAGGATAAGATCGGCGAGAACCTCTACAACCGCGGCGTCTACAACTCGATGCTGATCGCCGAGGCGATCCGCACCGCGCAGCAACTCACCGGAAAGAAGGCGGTCACCGGCGAGGACGTGCGACGTGGCTTCGAGAACCTCGACATCACCGCGGCCCGTCTCAAGGAGATCGGCATGGAGGGCTTCGCCGCGCCGGTCAAGGTCAGCTGCGACGACCACAACGGCCATCACAACGTCTACGTGGCGGTGTGGGACGGCCAGAAGTGGACCCGCGGATCCGACTGGACTTCGCCGATGTCCGACAAGGTCCGCCCGCTTCTCGACGCGGCGGCCAAGGACTTCGCCGAGAAGAACAGCTGGCCGAAGCGGGCGGAAGCCTGCGACAAGCGGTCGTAACGGAGGAACGGGGCCGGGCACGCGCCCGGCCCTACCTGCCGAGGGGGCCGCGACATGGATGCCACCACAAAGCATCTGGCCGTCAACAACATCGAGGTGATCTACGATCACGTTATCCTGGTGTTGAAAGGCGTTTCGCTCGAGGTCGCGGGCGGCGGCATCGTCGCCCTGCTCGGCGCCAACGGCGCCGGCAAGACCACGACGCTGAAGGCGATCTCCAACCTGCTCGGCGCCGAGCGCGGCGCCGTTACCAAAGGCTCGATCGAGTACAAGGGCGAGCGCGTCGACCGGCTGTCCCCGAACGAGCTCGTCCGCAAGGGCGTCATCCAGGTCATGGAAGGCCGCCAGTGTTTCGGCCACCTGACGGTCGAGGAAAACCTGCTGACCGGCGCCTATACACGGACCGACGGCCGCGCCGCGATCGAAGCCGACATGGAGATGGTCTACGGCTATTTCCCGCGACTGAAGGAGCGACGCAGGTCGCAGGCCGGCTACACTTCCGGCGGCGAGCAGCAGATGGTGGCCATCGGGCGCGCCCTGATGGCGCAACCGACCACGATCCTGCTCGACGAGCCGTCGATGGGCCTGGCGCCGCAACTGGTCGAGGAGATCTTCGAAATCGTCCGCAAGCTCAACACGGAGCGGGGCGTCACCTTCCTGCTCGCCGAGCAGAACACCAACGTGGCGCTCCGCTACGCGCACCACGGCTACATCCTCGAGAACGGGCGCGTGGTCATGGAAGGGGCGGCCCAGACGCTCCGCGACAACGAGGACGTGAAGGAATTCTATCTCGGGCTCTCGGCCACCGGCCGCAAGAGCTACCGAGAGGTCAAGCACTACAAGCGCCGCAAGCGCTGGCTAGCGTGAAGAGACGATGACCGAGCACTACGACGATCTCGAGATCCGGACGCCCGAGGCGCGCGAGCGCGCCCATTTCGCGGTGCTGCCGTCGCTGGTCCGCCACGCCAGGGAGCGCGCGCCGGGATTCAAGGATTTGCTGCAGTCCGTCGACCCGGATTCGGTGAAGGACCGCGCCGCTCTCGCCAAACTTCCGGTGCTTCGCAAAGGCGAGCTGATCGAACGCCAGAAGGCGTTGCTGCCGTTCGGCGGCTTCACCGCGACGCCGACCGGCGACCTGCTTCGCGTCTTCGCCTCGCCGGGTCCGATCTACGATCCCGAAGGAAAGCGCTCGGACTACTGGCGTCTCGCTCGCGCGCTCTGGGCCGCGGGCCTGCGCAAGGGCGAGCTGGTCCACAACTGCTTCGCCTATCACATGACCCCGGCCGGCGCGATGCTGGAGACCGCGGCGCACGCGATCGGCTGCCCGGTGTTTCCGGGCGGCGTCGGCAATACCGAGCTCCAAGTCAAGGCGATGCAGGACCTTAGGCCCGCCTGCTATACCGGCACGCCGTCGTTCCTGAAGATCATCCTCGACAAGGCGAAGGAGATGGGGATCGAGATCGATTCCCTCAGGCGCTGCGTCGTCTCAGGCGAATACCTGCCGCCCTCGCTGCGGGCCGAGCTCGAAGGCCGCGGCATGCGCGTGGTCAACGTCTACGCCTCCGCCGATCTCGGCCTGATCGCCTACGAGTCCAAGGCCAAGGAAGGCCTGATCGTCGAGGAGAAGATCCTGGTCGAGATCGTCCGCCCCGGTACCGGCGATCCCGTGGCCGAGGGCGAGGTCGGCGAGGTCGTGGTGACGACCTTCAATGCCGACTATCCGCTGATCCGCTTCGGCACCGGCGATCTCTCCGCCGTGCTTCCCGGCATCAGCCCGTGCGGGCGCACCAACATGCGCATCAAGGGCTGGATGGGCCGCGCCGACCAGACCACCAAGGTCAAAGGCATGTACGTCCACCCGGCGCAGATCGCCGAGGTGCTGAAACGGCACAAGGAAGTCACACGGGCCCGCCTGGTCGTCGACCGCAGGGACCAGAACGATTTCATGACGCTGAAATGCGAGGCCGCGGCCGATGCGGGACTTACCGCGAGGATCGGCGAGTCGATCCAGGCCGTCTGCAAGCTTCACGGCGCGGTCGAGCTGGTCGTCCCGGGCACCCTGCCCAACGACGGCAAGGTCATTGACGACATCCGCAAGAACGACTGAGTCGACCGCCCGCGGCCGACATCGTTCCGTCGCAATCGCTCTCCACCCTGCCATCGAGGGAGCCGGAACGCGCCGGCCGTCCCGCCGTTAAGGACCGAGGCACGGAGCACGGCATGCGCTGGGAAGACCTTCGACGCAGTGACAACATCGAGGACCGCCGCGGAGGCGGCTTCGGCGGCGGCTTCGGCGGTGGCGGGATCCGCATCGGCGGCGGCCGCGGGCTCGGCATCGGCGGCGTCATCGTGGTGCTGCTCGCCAGCGCGATATTCGGCTTCGACCCGCGCATCCTGCTCGACGGCGGCGTGGTGCCGATGGAACAGCCGCATACGCGCCAGGCGACGGACTCCCCGGCGCAGAACCGGGCCCGCGATTTCGTCGCAGCCGTCCTCGGCGACACCGAGCAGACCTGGGGCGAGATCTTCCGGAAGAACGGCCAGACCTACCGCGAGCCGCGGCTCGTGCTGTTCTCGGGCGCGGTCGAATCCGCCTGCGGCTTCGCCCAGTCGGCGGTGGGCCCCTTCTATTGTCCGGCCGACCGGAAGGTCTATCTCGACACGAGCTTCTTCGCCGAGCTTCAGCAGCGCTTCCGGGCGCCGGGCGACTTCGCCCAGGCCTATGTCATCGCGCATGAGGTCGGCCATCACGTGCAGACCCTGCTGGGCACCTCCGATCGCGTCCGCGCCGCCCAGCAGCGCGCCTCGCGCACCGAGGCCAACGCGATCCAGGTCCGCATGGAGCTGCAGGCCGACTGCTATTCCGGCATCTGGGCGCATCATGCCGATCGCTTCCGCAAGGTGCTCGAGGAGGGCGACATCGACGAGGCGCTCAACGCCGCGAGTGCCATCGGCGATGACCGCCTGCAGCGCCAGGCGCAGGGCCGCGTCGTGCCCGACGCCTTCACCCACGGAAGCTCCGCCCAGCGCGTCCGCTGGTTCAAGCGCGGCTTCGAATCCGGCGACCTCAAGGCCTGCGATACCTTCGGCGCGAGCCAGCTCTAGCCGGCGAGCCGCCTCGCCGATCGCTTCGCCGTCTCCGCCAGGTATTCGAGCGTGACGCGGATGCGCGGCACGCGCGCCAAGTCGCGATGCGTCACCAGCCACAGATCCTGCTTCGGCGGTGCCTCGCTCTGCACCCGCACCAGGCCTGGGTCGAGGTCGGCTAGGATGCAGGGAAGCAGCGCGATGCCGGCACCCGAGGTGGCGGCGGCGCGGCGCGTCATCGCGCTGTTGGAGCGGAGCACAACCGTGGCCGACGCCGCGATCTTCCGGAGCCACGGCACCTGGGCGATCACCGTGTAGTCGACGGGCCAGTCGATCAGCAGGTGCCCCTCGAATCCCGCCGACGGCATCCCGCGTCGGTCGAGATAGGCTTGGCTGGCATAGAGCCCGTAGCCCACCTGCCCGAGCTTCCGTCCGCGCAGGTCGCCCTGCGTCGGCCGTGCCAGCCGGAGCGCGATGTCGGCCTCGCGTCGCCCGAGGTCCAGCGTGCGGATGTCGGTCTTCACCTCGACCGCGATGCCCGGATGCCTCGCCTCGAACGCCGGCAGCGCCGGCGCGACGAAGCCCGCGGCGATCGGCTCGGTGGTGGTGATCACCACGGTGCCGGCGAGGCCCTTGTCCTCCGCCGACATCTCGAAGCCGACCGCGCGCACCTCTTCCTCGATGCGGCGGGCGTGCTGGATCAGCTTAGCCCCGGCCGGCGTCGGCACCAGCCCCTGGCGGCGGCGATGGAACAGCTTGCACTTGAGCGTGGCCTCGAGCCCGTCGAGCCGCCGGCCGATCGTCGCCGGATCGACGCGAAGCGCGCGCCCTGCCGCCGACAGACCACCGGCGTCCGCGACCGCGAGCGCGAAGCGGAGATCGTCCCAGTCCAGCCGTGCCCCCGGCGATGCGGGACCGTCTTGCGCCGCCATGGTTTCCTTCCCCCGCCGCGCTATGCCAACCTGTGCCTCGACAGTATCCAGCAAAGAGGCAGGAGATGACCAGCGTGCTGGAACGGCTGATCGGCGGCCGGCCGGACGAGCCCGGGGTCGCCGCGGCGATCCTCCACGGCGGCGAGGTGGCGGAGCGGCGCTGCATCGGCCTCGCCGATCTCGCCCACGGCGTGCCGATCGGGCCGGAGACGCGGTTCCATATCGTTTCGGCATCGAAGACCTTCGTCGCCGCCACGGTGCTGGCCCTCGCCGCACGCGGCGTGCTCTCCCTCGACGATCCCGCCCGCCGATATCTGCCCGAGCTGCCGGAGGCCATGGACCGGCCCTCGCCGCCGACCATCCGCCATCTCCTGTCGATGACCAGCGGGCTCCGCGACGTGCTTGAGATCATGCGGCTGCGCGGCGAGTGGCGGCCGTCGCCGTCCCGGGTCCGGGACCTGCTCGACCTCGCTTTCGCGCAGGCCGAGGTCAGCGCGCCGGCCGGCATGCATTACATGTACGCCAACGTCAACTTCGTGCTGCTCGAGGAGATCATCCGCCGTCTTGCCGGCGACGCGGACGCGCTCCGCCGCGAGGCGATCTATCGGCCGCTCGGCCTCGTCGCCACCGCCGACCGGTCCCACGAGGGGATCGTCCTTCCCGGACTGGCCTCGCCCTATGTCGCCGACGGCGCCGGCAGATGGACGCGCGCGACCGATCTCCTCGGCATCTCGGGCGACACGCTCACCACCAGCCTCGACGACATGGCTCGATGGATCGGCGCGATCGGCCGCGGGCGGGTCGGCGATCTCGACCTCCGCCCGATGGCGGAGCCTGCAACCCTCCGCGACGGCCGTGCGATCCACTACGGCCTCGGCCTCTGCATCCGTCCCTATCGCGGCCTGTCCGTGCTCGGACATACCGGCAGCCAGCCGGGCTACAAGACGCATGTGGCCTACGTCCACGAGCGCAACCTTGGCGTCGTCATCCTCTCCAATCGCGAGGACACGCGGACCTCGGGCCTTGCTGCCGAGATCATCGAGGCCGTGCTGGGCGACGACGGCTTTCCCGCGCCGCATCCGGTGCGCACCGCCCGCCGGACACCGACGTCCGCCGCCGATCCGTCGGGCACCTATGTCGAGACCGAGACCGGCGAATGGATGCAGGCCTCGCTCGGCGCCGACGGCGTTCTTTGCTGCGAGACGCTGGGGGATTCCCTCTGGCTCTACGAGCGCGCTCCCGGCGTCTTCCGCCACGGGGACGACTATCGGTGCGACACGCCCGCCGAGGCCGTCTTCTCGGTCGACGGCGACCGCTCCACCTGCCGCCTTCATCGCGGCGGCCACGTCAACGAGATGACGAGGCAGGCAGCGATCGAACTCGCGACGGCCAAGCTCGACGAGTTCACCGGCACCTATGCCGACGACGCGCTCGCCAGCCATACCGTCATGCGGGGCGAGAACGGGCTCGTTTTGCGGTATGGACCCGGCTTCGATCGCGGCCGCGTCTTTCCGATGCGGCCGATCGCACTCGATACCTTCCTGGTTCGGCCAGTCGCACCCGGGGTCGCGCACAAGCACGTCTTCCGCTTCCGGAGAAACGCACAAGGCGCCGTCACCTCCGTGCTGGTTACGCTCGACCGGCTGAAGGGCGCGACGCTTCGGCGGATGGCCGCATAGATGCGGCACCGTCTTGCGCCGCCATCCGTTCCTTTAGACCCGCCGCGCCGCCATCGTGTCTCCTCACCGTTCGTCCGAGGAGACGCGCCATGACCAGCGCCGTGATGCCGACCTATGCCCGGGCCCCCGTCACCTTCGCCAAGGGCGAAGGCTGCCGCCTGATCGACACCGAGGGCCGACGCTATCTCGACTTCGGCGCCGGCATCGCCGTCTGCGGCCTCGGCCACGCACACCCAAAGCTGATCGAGGCGCTAACGAAGCAGGCCAACACGCTCTGGCACACCTCGAACCTCTATCAGGTCGAGGGCCAGGAGAAGGTCGCGGCCAAGCTCGCGGCGCTCAGCTTCGGCGACGTCGTCTTCTTCGCCAATTCCGGTGCGGAGGCGAACGAGTGCTCGATCAAGCTGGCGCGGCGCTATCACGCCTCGCGCGGCAATCCGGACAAGTGGCGGATCCTGGCCTTCGAGGGCAGCTTCCACGGCCGCACGCTCGCGACCTTGGCCGCCGCCGGCAACCCGAAGAACCTCGCGGGCTTCGGCCCCGTGGTCACCGGCTTCGACCACGCACCCTATGGCGACCAGGAGAAGGCCACGGCGCTCGTCGGCCCCGACACCGCGGCGATCCTGGTCGAGCCGATCCAGGGCGAAGGCGGTATTCGCGTCCCGCCGGCCGACTTCCTGAAAGGGCTCCGTGCGCTTGCCGATAAGCACGGCGCGCTGCTGATGTTCGACGAGGTGCAGTGCGGCCTCGCGCGTTCGGGGAAGCTCTTCGCGCATGAACGCTTCGGC
This sequence comes from uncultured Rhizobium sp., assembly GCA_964655235.1. Classification (GTDB taxonomy): domain Bacteria; phylum Pseudomonadota; class Alphaproteobacteria; order SHVZ01; family SHVZ01; genus SHVZ01. The sequence continues at coordinate 2,740 of CAZZLX010000093.1, read as the reverse complement.
GTCGTGCCCGACGTGATGAGCCTCGCCAAGACGCTCGGCGGCGGATTCCCGGTCGCGGCCTGCGTGGCGACGGCAAAGGCGGCCTCCGGCATGACCGCCGGCAGCCACGCGTCGACCTTCGGCGGCAACCTGCTGGCGATGGCGGTGGCGTCCACCGTGCTCGACATCATCGCCGAGCCGGCGTTCCTCGCCGATGTCGCGCGCAAGGGCGAGAAGCTCGCTTCCGGTCTCGACGCAGTGGTGAAGCGGCATCCGAACGTATTCGAGCAGCGGCGCGGCGTCGGCCTCATGCAGGGCCTCCGCTGCGCCGGCGCTCAGGACGAAGTGGTCGATCGCTTGCGCGACGCCGGCCTGATCGTCGTACCGGCCCAGGACAAGATCATCCGCCTGATCCCGCCGCTCGTCGTGAGCGAGCAGGAGATCGACGAGGCGCTCTCGATCCTGGACTCGGTCGCGCGCTCGATGCCGGCGAAGGTGGCGGCTTAAGGCCGCATGCTTCGCTACCCTCTCCCGTGCGAAGCGCGGGGGAGGGTGGAGCGCGACGCAAGTCGCGCGGAGGATGGGGCACGAACGTCATGCCGCCGCCGGGATGGCTGGGGGCGGGTTCAGCACGTAGTGCGCCTCGCCGTTGCCGAACGACCAGTCGGCGAGATCGTTCTCGGAGAGCACGATCAGCACGTCCTCCGGCCTCACGCCCGGTCCGTCGGCGAGCTTCTCGACGATGCGCTTGTAAAGCGCCTGCTTGAGCTCGACCGGCCGGCCGCGACGAAGCGAGATCTGAACGATCACCGCGTCGTCCGATCGCTCGACGCCGAGGAAGGTGCGGTCGACGATCAGCCCGTCGGCGTCGTGCTCGGTCACGACCTGGAAGCGGTCCTCCTTCGGGACCTTGATCGCATCGACCATCCCCTCATGGACGGCGTCGGCGACGGCCCGCCGGTAGGCGGCCGACTTTCCACTGCGAAGGGCGATGCGGACGAGAGGCATGGGGGACACTCCTGTGGTTGGTCCCCTCAAGATGGCATCCGCTATAAATTATTAAATTTGATCTTTCAGAAATTAAATATTAGTTTTCCATATATGTTGTCGCCTAACCTGGACCTCGACCTGCTCCGTAGCCTAGTGGCCGCCATCGACCTCGGCGGCTTCGGCCGGGCGGCAGCGAAGCTCGGCCGCTCTCAGTCCGCGGTCAGCCTGCAGATGCAGCGGCTCGAGGCCCAGTTCGGCCGGCCGCTGTTCCGGAAGGAAGGCCGGCGTCTCGCGCTCACCGATGCCGGCGACACCGTGCTCGCCTATGCCCGTCGCCTGCTCGCCCTCAATGACGAGGCCGTCGTGGCGGTGCGCGGCGTCGCTGTCTCGGGCTCGGTGCGCCTCGGCGTCACCCAGGACCTGGTCGAACCGGCGCTGACGCCGGTGCTCGCCCGCTTCGCCCGCGCGCATCCGGCGGCGCATGTGGAGGTACGGGTCGAGCGCAGCGGCGCCCTGGTGGACCAGCTGGCCGGCGGACGCCTCGACCTCGTCGTGCTGTTCACGCGCGATACCGGCGACGCGCTCGCCAAATTGCCGATCACGTGGATCGGGCCTAATGGCTTTAGTTGGGATCGCTCGCAGCCGCTGCCGCTGGTGCTGTTCGAAGCGCCGTGCCTTTTCCGTCAGGTCGCGATCGAGGCGCTCGATGCCGCCGGAATCCCGTGGCGTATCGCGCTGACCAGCCCCAGCCTCTCCGGACTCTGGGCCGCGGTCTCCGCCGGTCTCGGCATCGGCGTGCGCACGACCTACGGCTTGCCGAAGGACCTTGCCGCGATCCACGGCTTGCCGCCGCTGCCCTCGGTCGGGCTTCAGATCCGCACGAGCACGGCACCGCTGTCGCCGGCAGCGACGCGACTCAAGGAAATCCTCGAAGAGACGTTGCGGACAAGCGTCGCCTAAGCGCGACGGATCAGCGTGCCGGCGCCGCCCTGGGTGAAGATCTCGAGCAGCTGCGCGTGTGGCACGCGGCCGTCGAGGATCACCGCGGCTTCGACGCCGCCGTCGACGGCGAGCAGGCAGGTCTCGACCTTGGGGATCATGCCGCCCGAGATCGTGCCGTCCTTGATCAGCGCGCGGGCCTCGCTGGCCGAGAGCTCGGAGATCAGCTTCTTGTTCTTGTCGAGGACGCCGGCGACGTCGGTCAGCAGCAGGAAGCGCGACGCCTTCAAGGCGCCGGCGATCGCCCCGGCCGAGGTATCGGCGTTGATGTTGTAGGTCTCGCCGTCGTTGCCGTAGCCCACCGGCGCCACCACCGGGATGATGTCGGCCTGCGCGAACTTTTCCAGGATCATCGGGTTGACCTCCACCGGCTCGCCGACGAATCCGAGATCGAGCACCTTCTCGATGTTGGAGTCGGGATCGATCTTGGTGCGCTTGATCTTCTCGGCTCGGATCAGCCGCCCGTCCTTGCCGGAGACGCCGACCGCGGTGCCGCCCGCCTCGTTGATGTGGGCGACGATCTGCTTGTTGATGGTGCCGGCGAGAACCATCTCGACGATCTCGACCGTCGCCTTGTCGGTGACGCGAAGCCCATCGATGAACTCGCTCTTGATCTTGAGCCGCTCGAGCATCTGGCCGATCTGCGGGCCGCCGCCATGGACGACCACCGGATTCACGCCGATCTGCTTCAGGAGCACGATGTCGCGGGCGAAGATCTTCGCCATCTCGTTGTCGCCCATCGCGTGCCCGCCGTACTTCACGACGAAGGTCG
>CAZZLX010000092.1:0-9710 GCA_964655235.1 uncultured Rhizobium sp. | reverse complement strand
ACGCTCGCCGATCTGGAGCGCGCCGTCGCCGATCTCGGCCGGCCCTCGGTGCTCAAGACCCGCCGCCTCGGCTATGACGGCAAGGGCCAGGTGAAGATCGCCGCCGGCACCGATGCCGGCACGGCGCTGCACTCGTTCAAGGGTGCCGCCGCGATCCTCGAAGGCTTCGTCGATTTCTCGCTCGAGGTCTCGGTGATCGCCGCGCGTGGGGTCGACGGCAAGATCGCCTCGTATACCGTCGTCGAGAACCGGCACGAGAACCATATCCTCGCGACCACGATCGCGCCGGCCGCCGTAGCACCGAAGGTCGCCGCCGAGGCCGCCCGCATCGCCACGGCCCTGATCGGCGCGCTCGACGTCGTGGGTCTGCTCGCGGTCGAGATGTTCGTGACCAGGGACGAGCGCGTGCTGGTCAACGAGCTGGCACCGCGCCCGCACAACTCCGGCCACTGGACCATCGAGGGCTGCCCGACCAGCCAGTTCGCTCAGCTTGTGCGTGCGGCCGTCGGCCTGCCGCTCGGGCCGGTCGCGCCGTTCGTGCCGGCGGAGATGCGGAACCTGATCGGCGACGACGCCAACGACTGGCCCAAGCTCGCGGCCGATCCCACGGCGCACCTCCATCTCTACGGCAAGGCCGAGGCCCGCCCCGGCCGGAAGATGGGGCACGTGACGCGCCTCAAGCGCTGAAGCCTGTATCGGTCGCGGCAGCAATACAGTCCGCCGCCGCCGTCTCTGTTCGCGGAACCGAACTCCGCTACCCTGCCCCGATGCTCGAGCTCATCCCCTACTTCACCTATTGCTTCGTGATGTCGGTTACGCCCGGGCCTAACAACGTCATGCTGACGGCGTCGGGCGCCACTTTCGGCTTCCGCCGCACAATGCCGCAGATGCTGGGCATCGGCCTCGGCTGCGGCATCCAGATCATGCTGGTGTCGCTCGGCATGGGCGCGGTCTTCGAGTGGCTGCCGCAGATCCAGGAGGTTCTGCGCTGGGTCGGCGCCGCCTATCTCGTCTATCTCGCCTGGCGGCTGATGCAGGCCGGCCTCGTGGTCGGCGAGGCACAGGCGCGGGCGCGGCCGCTCAGCTTCATCGAGTCCGCCGCCTTCCAGTTTCTGAATCCCAAGGCCTGGATGATCGCCGTCACCACGGCAACCGTGTTCCTGCCGAAGACCCTCAGCCCGTTTCTCGGTGCCCTTTATCTCAGCGGCGTTCTGGTCCTGGCGAACATCCCCGCCTGCACCATCTGGGTGCTGTTCGGCGCCAGCATGCGTCGGCTCCTCACCAGCGACAGGCTGCGGCAGATCTTCGCCGGCATCCTCGCCATGACCTTGGTGCTCACTGCCGCTGCTATGCTGTGGGAGTGATGCTCGCCCTCGTCCGCGCCTCGAAAGTCCCGCTGACCGACCAGATCGTCGCCGGCCTCGCCGCGATGATCCTCCGGGGCCAGATCGCCCAAGGCACGCGGCTGCCATCGGTCCGGCGCCTTTCGCGACAGCTCGGCGTCAGCGCCTTCACCATCGTGACCGCCTATGACCGGCTCGCCGCCTCAGGCTCAATCGAGCCGCGCGCCGGCACGGGCTTCTTCGTCGCCAGGCGCGCTGCCGATCCCGGCCTCTCCCGAATCGAAGCGCCGCCGGAAACGCCCGACACCGCGCTCAGCCTCGCCCGCGCCGCGCTCGACCTCGCGCCGATCGCGGTGCCGGCCGGCGCCGGATACCTGCCGCCGGAATGGATGACGGACGGAATGCCTCCGTCGGTCGTCGCCAAGGTCGCGCGCCGCGAAGGCGGTATCCTCTCGCCCTGCCCCGCCCCCGGCCTGCCCGCCTTGCGCGAGCAGCTGGCGCAACGGCTGCAGCAGAACGGGATATCGGCCAAGATCGGCAGCGTCGTCGTCACGTTGGGTGCCACCCAGGCCTTCGACGTGATCATCCGCGCGCTGCTCGCGCCCGGCGACGCAGTGGTGGTCGAGGATCCCGGCTACTTCGTGCTCTTCGCCCAGCTCGCGCGCGCCGGCCTCAAGCTGCTGTCCGTCCCGCGCGCGGCCGACGGGCCGGACATGGACACGCTCGAGGACATCTGCCGGCTGCATCGCCCGCGCGCGATCTTCGTACAGACGCTTCTTCACAACCCGACCGGCACCTCGATCTCGCCAGCCAAGTGCCATCGCCTGCTGACCTTGGCCGAGAAGCACGACGCGCTGATCGTCGAGGACGATGCCTATGGCGACTTGGCCGAGGCTGGCGCAATCCGCTTGGCGCAGATCGACGGGCTCGAGCGCGTGCTGCATGTCGGCAGCTTCACCAAGACCTTGAGCCCGGGATTCCGCGTCGGCTTCGTCGCCGCCCCGCTCGGACTCGTGCCGCGGCTGATCGAGGAAAAGCTTCTGTCCGTGCTGAGCGCGCCGGCCCTGCCCGAGGCGGTCGTCGCCGAGGTGCTGGCCACGGGCCGGTTCCGCCGGCACATCGCGCAGCTCCGCCGCCGTCTCGCCAAAGCCCATGCCCAGGCGCGGAAGTCGCTCGTCGCCTCGGGCATCCGCATCGACGGCGATCGCAGCGAAGGTCTGTTCCTCTGGACCAAGGTGCCCGATCAGATCGACGTCGATGCCTTGGTGCGGCGCGGGCGCGAGGCCGGAATACTGTTGGCGAAGGGTGCGCTGTTCTCGCCATCCGGCCGCCATTCGCAGCACCTAAGGTTCAACGCCTACCATGCGTCGAACCCGGCGCTGGCCAGGTTCCTGGCGGCCGAGCTGCGCTAGCCGCGGAAAGCGCGATCGAAGCGGCGGAGCGGGTTCGGGAAGTCGGTGGCGAGCTTGCGCAGGCGGTCGAAGCTTTGGCCCAGCGAGCGCGGCACCTTGATCGCGTCGTCGAGGCGGCGGGCGAGGAAGTCCCAGGTCTTCTCCTGGCCCTCCGAACGATCGTCGAGCCAAAAAAGGACGGCGGCGCCATAGACGCCGGCGAGGATCGCGCGCTTCGAGTAGAAGTTCCAATCGGTCGAGGTATCGCCGATGCCGAACCACACCGCATCGACGGTGCGATAGAGCGACTTGAGCGCGAGCGGCGCGTTCTGCGGCAACGCCAGGGCCGCGAGGCCGCGACGCACGGCTTCCCGATGCGGCAGCGCGCGCTCGAGCCGCCGCCGGATCGCCAGCAGCACCTTCTCGCGCACCTTGAGCGGAGCGAGGTCGGCCGATTCGAGGTCGGCGATCATCTTGCGGTCGGCATCGGCGAGGAACAGCTCCAGCGCCTCGATCGCGCCACCGGGAAAGGCGTCGAGCACGTCGGCTGCCGAGAGCCCGGCATCCTCCGCGGCGCGACGGAGGCTGGCATCGGTCCAGCCGTCGAACGGTACGTGGCTTAGGGTCGCCTCGAGCAGCCGGATCCGCTTCTCGTCCCAGTCCATCGTCAGTCCTCCGCCGCCAGGATCGCGGCTTCGGGCGTGCCACGGGCCACCGCCTCCAGCTCCTCAACGTATCCAAGCGTCGTCAGATCCGTCATGCGCTGGGGGTAGAGGATCCCGTCCAGGTGGTCGAACTCGTGCTGGACCACACGCGCATGCCAGCCCGAGGCGATCCGGTCGATCGCCTCGCCGTCGGGGGTGAGGCCCCGGTAACGGAGCTTCTTGAAGCGGGGGACCATCCCCCGGAGGCCGGGGACCGAGAGGCAGCCCTCCCAGCCCATCTCCGTCTCGTCGGTCAGCGGCTCGATCACCGGGTTGACGATGGCCATCACCCCCTGAGGCTGGTCGTGCTCGTCCCCGGTCGACCGGCTGGCCGGCACCGTGAATATGACGACTCGTTTAGGCACGAAGACCTGGGGAGCAGCGATCCCGGCCCCGTTCACCGCCAGCATCGTCTCGAACATGTCTGAAATCAGGGTCTTGATCTCGGGCGCGGTCGGGTCCGGGACCTCGTCGGCGCGGCGCTTGAGGACGGGCTGGCCCATGCGGGCAATCGGAAGAATGGCCATGAGGGCAACTATCGCAACCGGCCTGTGTTGCCTCAAGGACAAAGCCGGAATATCCCTGATTTCCTGTGGTTTCTGGGCCTTCACAAGCCGAAAGGCCTCTGGTATAAGGCGCGCCTTCCGACGAATTCCACTTGGAGTGCTGAAGTCCGTGCAAGTCCTCGTCCGCGACAACAACGTCGATCAGGCCCTTCGCGTCCTCAAGAAGAAGATGCAGCGCGAGGGAGTCTTCCGCGAGATGAAGCTGCGCCGGAACTTCGAGAAGCCCTCCGAGAAGCGTGCCCGCGAGCGGGCGGAGTCGGTTCGCCGCTACCGCAAGCTGCTCCGCAAGCGCATGGAGCGCGAGGGCTACTAAGCCTTCCAGCTCGTCGTCGGAGAAGAAGGGCCGCCCGCGGAAACGCCGGCGGCCTTGTCGTTTCTGGAGAGCTCCGGATGGCCCTTCGCCTGGTGAAGCCCGAACCCCGTCACGCCGCAGAGTGGCGGCGCTGGCGCACCGACGCGGACTCCCGCCGCTTCATGTATCTCCCGGCCGGCGGCCTGGACGAATGGGCGGCGAAGCTGGCGCTCGCCAGGTCCGACCTCGCCGACAAGTCCGGCGAGCTGTATCGCTGGATCGCCGAGATCGACGGCGAGCCCATGGGCAGCCTGTCGCTCTCGTATGTCGACTGGATCCACCGCTCATGCGAGGTGGGATACGTGATCGCGCCGGAGATGCGCGGCAAAGGCCACGGACGCCCGATGGTCGCAGCCGGCCTCGACCTGGGTTTCGACGGCGGACTCGAGCGGATCACCGCCTACATCTGCACGGACAACGACGCCTCGGTGCGGCTGGTCGAGGGCCTTGGCTTCAAGCGCGAGGGTCTGCTCCGCCGCCACGCGATCATCGAGGGCGAGCGGCGCGACCACTACCTCTATGCCATCCTCAAGGAGGAATGGCGGCGCTGACTACTGCCAGTCCGGCACGTTCCGCATGTCGGGAAGCGCGTGGGCGATGCCCTTGTGGCAGTCGATGCAGGTCTTCTGCTTGGTGAACAGGAACCGCTGATGCGCATCGACCGCGCGCTGGGCCTGCTTGCTGAGGTCCATCGACTCGGCGGAATGGCAGTTCCGGCACTCCAGCGAGTCGTTGGCCTTGAGCCTCGCCCATTCGTGCTGCGCGAGCTCCAGCCGGTTGTCGACGAACTTCTCCCGGGTCGAGATCGTGCCGAAGAGATGTCCCCACACTTCCTTGCTGGCCTGCATCTTGCGCGCGATCTTGTGCGTCCAGTCGTGCGGAACGTGACAGTCCGGGCAGCTCGCCCGCACCCCCGAGCGGTTGGTGAAGTGGATGGTCCGCTGCAGCTCGGCGAAGACGTTGTCCCGCATCTCATGGCAGGAGGTGCAGAACTTCTCGGTATTGGTCAGCTCGAGCGCCGTGTTGAAGCCGCCCCAGAAGATGATGCCGGCGACGAAGCCGCTCATCACCAGGGTCCCCAGCGCGAACACCGAGCTAGGACGCCTGAGGACGTCCCAGAAGACGAGTATCCCCCGCACGAGACGATGGAACGCGCCTTCCCTGCGCGCGGCGTCGCTCATCGGCGCCCTCCGGGCTGCGAACGCGCCAACAGCGTGTCGATGTCGACGAAGTCGTTGGGAACCGGCGTCCGCACGTCGTGCTGCGGCACGTGACACTGGGTGCAGAAGAAGCGCCTCGGCGAGACCGTCGCGAGGAACTGCCCGTCACGGTCCATGAAGTGCGTGATGCTGATCATCGGAGCCTGCGATTCGCCGGTGCGCGTGCGCGCATGGCAGGCGAGGCACTTGTTGCCATTCAGGTCGACCTGGTAGCCCTCGACCGTGTGCGGGATGACCGGCGGCTGCTCCGGATAGTTCCGGACCTCACGCTCCGAGGTGTTCTTGAAAGGGGTCATGCGCGGCGCCGGTGCGACCTCGCTCAGCGGCGTCGGCCCGCGCAACGGCAGCGACTGCGCGAAGATCGTGGTCGAGACGAGGAACACGGCGATCGCCAGCGCGATCGCCTTCCAGTGATTACTCATCGCTGCTCTCCGACCAGCGCGATCTTGACCGCGCATTTCTTGAAGTCCGTCTGGAGCGAGATCGGATCGGTCGCGTCCAGGGTGACGCGATTGATCAGCTGCCCCTCGTCGAACCAAGGGACGAACACGACGCCGCGGGGCATCTTGTTGCGGCCACGGGTCTCGACGCGGGTGCGGATGTGGCCGCGACGAGACTCGACCTTGATCTCGTCGCCGCGCCTGAGCTTGAGGGCGGCGGCGTCGTCGGGATGCATGAAGCAGACGGCTTCCGGGAACGAGCGATGGAGCTCCGGCACGCGCCGGGTCATCGAGCCCGAGTGCCAGTGCTCCAGCACGCGGCCGGTGACGAGCCAGAACGGATAGCCGTCGTCCGGCGACTCGGCCGCCGGCTCGAACGGGAGGGCGAAGATCCGCGCCCGGTTGTCGGGATTTCCGTAGAACTGCATGCCGGTCCCGGCCTTGACGTAGGGGTCCTGCCCTTCGCGGAACCGCCAGCGGGTCTCCTTGCCGTCGATGACCGGCCAGCGCAGGCCGCGCACCTCGTGATAGGTCTCGAACGGCGCCAGGTCGTGGCCGTGGCCGCGCCCGAAGGCGGCGTATTCCTCGAACAGTCCCTTGTGCACGTAGAAGCCGAAATGCTTGCTCTCGGCGTTGCGGTAGCCGGGATCGGCATCGCTCAGCGGGAACTTGTCGACCTGGCCGTTGGCGAACAGCACGTCGAAGAGCGTCTTGCCGCGATACTCCGGCTTCTTCGCGAGCAGCTCCTCGGTCCAGACCTCCTCGATCTTGAAGCGCTTGGAGAACTCCATGAGCTGCCAGAGGTCCGAGCGCGCCTCGCCCGGCGCGTCGACGAGCTGGTGCCAGAACTGGGTGCGGCGCTCGGCGTTGCCGTAGGCGCCTTCCTTCTCCACCCACATCGCGGTCGGCAGGATCAGGTCGGCGGCCAGCGTCGTCGCGGTCGGGTAGGCATCCGAGACGACGATGAAGTTCTCGGGGTTGCGATAACCAGGGTAGCCTTCCTGGTTCATGTTCGCAGCCGCCTGCATGTTGTTGTTCACCTGCACCCAGTAGGCGTTGAGCTTCCCGTCCTTGAGCATGCGGTTCTGCAGCACGGCGTGGTAACCGGGCTGTGCGGGGATGGTGCCTTCGGGCAGCTTCCAGATCTTCTCGGCGTAGTCGCGATGCGCCTTGTTGGTGACCACCATGTCGGCGGGCAGCCGGTGCGAGAAGGTTCCGACCTCGCGCGCCGTGCCGCAGGCCGAAGGCTGGCCGGTCAGCGAGAACGGGCTGTTGCCCGGCTCGGCGATCTTCCCGGTCAGGAGATGGATGTTGTAGATGAGGTTGTTGCACCAGACGCCGCGGGTGTGCTGGTTGAACCCCATCGTCCAGAAGCTGGTGACCTTCACCTTCGGGTCGGCGTAGAGCTCGGCCAGCGCCTCGATGCGGTTGCGGGGCACGCCGGACATCTCCGCGGCTCGATCGAGCGTGTATTCGGAGACGAAGCGCGCGAACTCATCGAAGCTCATGTCGGTCGAGTCGTTGGCCTTGGCTGCACCCGTCGCCGCCTTCTGCAGCGGATGGTCGGGCCTGAGCCCGTAGCCGATGTCGTTCTGGCCGCGCTTGAACGCGACGTGCTTGTCGACGAAGTCCTTGTTGACGCGTCCGGTGCGGATGATGTGGTTGGCGATCGCGTTGAGGAGGACCAGGTCGGTGTGCGGCTTGAAGACCAGGCCCATGTCGGCGAGGTCGAAGGAGCGGTGCTCGAAGGTCGAGAGCACGGCTACCCGTACATGCGGGGCGCTCAGCCGGCGATCGGCGATCCGCGTCCACAGGATCGGGTGCATCTCCGCCATGTTGGAGCCCCAAAGCACGAAGGCATCCGCGGCTTCGATGTCGTCGTAGCAGCCCATCGGCTCGTCGATGCCGAAGGTGCGCATGAAGCCGGCGACGGCCGATGCCATGCAGTGGCGCGCGTTAGGATCGATGTTGTTCGAGCGGAACCCTGCCTTGAACAGCTTGGCCGCGGCATAGCCCTCCCAGATCGTCCACTGGCCCGAGCCAAACATGCCGACGCCGCTGGGCCCCTGGCGCTTGAGAGCCGCCTTGAACTTCTCGGCCATCACGTCGAAGGCCTCGTCCCAGCTCACCGGCGCGAACTCGCCGTTCTTGTCGAACTTGCCGTTCGCCTTGCGCAGCAGCGGCTGCGTCAGGCGGTCGTGCCCGTACATGATCTTGGAGAGGAAGTAGCCCTTGACGCAGTTGAGGCCGCGGTTGACCTCGGACTTGATGTCGCCGTGCGTGGCGACGACGCGGCCGTCCTTGGTGCCGACCATGACGCTGCAGCCGGTGCCGCAGAACCGGCACGCCGCCTTGTCCCAGGCAAGCTGCGTGTCGTTGCGGTCGGTCACCAGGTTGGCAGCGGCGGCGGGAAGCGCCATGCCGCCCGCGGCGGCGCCCATCGCCGCGGCCTTGGCCTTCAGGAAGTCGCGGCGATTGAAGGTGTTCGTGCTCATGCGGAGGGCTCCTCCCCGACGTCGGTCGCGTGGAAAACGAGGGTGGCGGAGATCACGTCAGGCAGGAGCGAGATCCGCGTCAGCGCGCCGCCGACCGGATCCGATCCGCTTCCCTCGATGACGACGACCAGCTTGCCGCGCCGGTCGCGGTTGTGGATTTCGGCGCCCCCGATCTCCTCGATGGAAGCCGCTACCCGGTCCAGCTGCTCCGGACGGGTCTGGACCAGGATGCTCGCGATCTCGGTGCCGCCGTCGGGCGACGCCATCGCGCTGGCCGAGAGCCAGCGCCCGCGAATGAATTGGCGGCGGTTTCTTTCCATGGCTCAGACCACCGGCGGTCCCGGCGGGCCTGCGATCATCTGGAAGATCCAGACCGCGAGCCCGAAGGCGCCGACGAAGGCGACCGCCAAGCCTGGCATCACCACGCCAGTGAGGAAGAGGAAGGCGAGGACTTCGCGCCGGCGCCTCTGCCGTGCGTCGAGAGGTTCTGCTTCGTGCGTCATCCAAGCCGCTCCACCAGCAGGGATCGATGCAATGAAGACGAATATCCTGGCGGATAGGAGACGGCGGGAATCACGCGCTTGTCAATCGAGGGTGGCATGGCTGGCCTTTCGTCAATCGATGGCGCCGCACGCGGGGGCGGCCCGCGCTGCCAGGGTCGCGGAGGTAACGCCTTGAACCAACGAGATCTTGCGGAGTGTCGCGGCTAGATGGCCGGTGTTTCCATACTGGAGACGCAATGCCAGCTTGCCGCGCTGGTCGCGGTCGCAGACCTCTACGCCGGGGATCGCTGCGATGGCCGCGGCCGTCTGGTCGAACGCGTCGAGAGATGCCTGGACGAGGACGCGGGCGGCGCCTAGTGGCGCCTGAGCCTCCAGGCGCGGCGACGACCCGTCCTTACCTTTCGAATGCCGATTCACCGAACCTCAGCCGATTCTGCCCACTGATTAGGCAGATAGACTAGGAGTCGGTGGGTAGCCGGGCCTTGATGTGGATCAAGGCCCCTATCCTCAGTGGCCGGAGCCGAGCGCCTTGACGATCTCTTCGGTCATCTTCTTGGCGTCGCCGAAGAGCATCATCGTGTTCGGCCGGAAGAACAGCTCGTTGTCGACGCCGGCGTAGCCCGATGCCATCGAACGTTTAATGAAGAGCACGGTCTTCGACTTCTCGACGTCGAGGATCGGCATGCCGTAGATCGG
>CAZZLX010000091.1:0-9725 GCA_964655235.1 uncultured Rhizobium sp. | reverse complement strand
GAAGACGCCATCAAGGACTACAAGCGCGGCGACATGGTGAAGGTGAAGGTCCTCGACGTCGACATGGAGAAGGAGCGGATCTCGCTCGGCATCAAGCAGCTGAGCTCCGATCCGTTCGAGACCGGCGTCACCAAGCTTAAGAAGGGCGAGGTCGTCACCTGCACGGTCACCGCCACCAGCGATGCCGGCCTCGACGTCCTGGTCGGCGACGGCGTGCCGGGCTTCATCCGCAAGTCCGAGCTCGCGCGCGACCGCTCCGATCAGCGTCCTGACCGCTTCGCCGTCGGCGAGAAGGTCGACGCCAAGATCACCCAGATCGATCCCAAGACCCGGAAGCTCACGCTCTCGGTCAAGGCGAAGGACCAGGACGAGGAGAAGCAGGCGATGGCCGAGTTCGGCTCGACCGACTCCGGCGCTCGCCTCGGCGAGATCCTCGGCGCCGCGATCAAGAAGCGCGAGAAGGATCGCGAAGCCGGCGATACCGAGTAAACCGCCAAAACCCGGCGGAATCGAAGGCGAGGGGCCCCATAGCGGGCCCCTCGTCGTTTTCGGAGAGGAAAAGGCAGCAATCCGAGAGGCTTAGGCTTGACGGACGGATTCCGGTCGGGCACGCTCCCGTTTCCGTGGGGCCTGGGACTTTACGGCCCTGTCCAAAGACTTAGGCACCGACGAGACCGCGCGAGCCCCCAGGGGAACGTCATGACCAAGTCAGAACTGATCCTGCGCCTGGCCGAGCTCAACCCGCACCTTTTCCAGCGGGACGTCGAACGCATCGTCTCGACGATCTTCGATGAGGTCGCGAAGGCTCTCGCGCGTGGCGATCGGGTCGAGCTGCGCGGATTCGGCGCGTTCTCGGTCAAGCGTCGCGCCCAGCGCACGGGGCGCAACCCGCGCACCGGCGAGGCCGTCGACGTCGCCGCCAAGGCGATCCCCTACTTCAAGACCGGCAAGCAGCTCCGCGACCGCCTGAACGGCGGCGAGGATACCGGACCGGACGACGACGACGACAAGGCCTGACGCCGATGGCGCGCCGTTCGACGCTGGCGCGCGTGCTCGGGGCCGTCGTCACCCTGCCGCTCACCCTTCTCGTCATCGCATTCGCGCTCTCCAACCGCGGCCTCGTGGCGGTTGGCCTCTGGCCGTTCGACGACCTGATCGAAATGCCGGTCTACCTGCTGGCGCTCGGTGCGCTCGCGATCGGCTTCCTTGCCGGCGCCGCCCTGGCGAGCCTCGGCACGATCGCAGCCCGATACCGCGCCCGCCGAGAGGCGAGGCGCGCCGAGGTGGCCGAGCGAAAGCTCGCCGAAGCCGCGCGCGTGTCCTCGTCGTCCGTGCCGGCCCTGCCGCACTCACCCAGAGCCTGACCGCATGCTGACCCTGGACGCCCAGGAGGTCGAGCGCCGCCTAGACTTCCCTTCGCTGATCGATCGCCTGCGCGACCTGTTCAAGGCCGGCTGCGAATTGCCGACGCGCCATCATCATCCGGTCCAGGTGCCGAACCAGCCGGACGCGATCCTGCTGCTGATGCCGGCGTGGCAGATCGGCAAGCACATCGGCGTGAAGATGGTCACCGTCTTCCCCGGCAACGGCGCCAAGAGCCTGCCGGCGGTGATGGGCATCTACACGCTGCTCGACGGCACGACCGGCCGGCCGCTGGCACTGATCGACGGACCGATGCTGACGCTCCGGCGCACCGCCGCCGCATCGGCACTCGCCGGCACGTATCTCGCGCGCGAGGACGCGAGCCATCACCTGATGATCGGCACCGGTGCACTCGCCCCGCACCTGATCCGGGCGCATGCGACCACGCGTCCGATCCGGCGGATCTCGATCTGGGGTCGCGACCACGCGAAGGCGAGGAAGCTCGCGGCTGACCTATCCGCGCAAGGATTGCCCGCCGAAGCGACCGAAGATCTTGAGGCCACGGCAAAGGCCGCCGACATCGTCACCACGGCCACCCTGTCGATGGAGCCGGTGGTGAGGGGCGCCTGGCTAAAGCCCGGCGCCCATCTCGATCTGGTCGGCGCCTATACGCCGAAGATGCGTGAGGCCGACGACGACGCCGTCCGACGCGGCCGCGTCTATGTCGACACGCGCGCCGGGGCGACCAAGGAAGCCGGCGACATCGTGCAGCCGCTCACCTCGGGCGCGCTCAAGGAAGTCGTCGGCGATCTGTTCGATCTCACGCGAGACCTGGTGAAGGGTCGCAGCACCGCGGACGAGATCACCGTTTTCAAGTCCGTCGGCACTGCCCTCGAGGATCTTGCGGGCGCCCAACTCGCCTTCGAACGCAGCTAGCGCCGCTTCTGCGGCGAGGCCTTGGGCTTCGGTCCATCCAGAAGCTCGACCAGCTTCTTCGGCGCCACCGCGCGATAGCTCTCGCCGATCCAGCGCTTGATCCGCTCGACCGGGATCTCGTCGTCGGCTTCGAAAGACATCGACACCCACCCCGCCTTGCCGAGGCCGTAGCCGGTCGGTGCCGCCCTCGGGACCTTCAGCGCCTCGTCGCGGGTGAAGGGCAGCTTGACCGAGAAGCCCAGCGTGTCCTCGCAGCGCATGAAGACGAAGACCTTGCCCTTCACCTTGAGCGCGCGCTCGCCCCACGGGAAATCCTCGTGGGTTTCCGGAAAGGCGAGCCCGTGATCGCGGAGCTGGGCCTCGATGCGCTTCAGCTGCTTCTTCGCCATCACGCTTGCTCCGCCAGCTTCGCCATCCCGTCGGCTTCCATCCGGCAGCGGATGTCGGTCATCTCGGCGAAGCCAAGCCGGGTGTAGAACGCGCGTGCGGGATTGGTGACCTCGACGAAGAGCTCGAGGCGCCGTGCCCGGTGCGCGAGTGCGCTTTTCGCCACGGCCGCGACCAGCTTGTGGGCGAGCCCCCCGCGCCGCTCGTCGGGTTCGACATAGAGATTGGCGATCGTGACCGTGCGCTCCCCGATCCAGGCGGCATAGGCCGTATAGAACTGCGCGAAGCCGACCGCGCGGCCGCCCCGACAGGCGAGCAGAACCTCGAAAGCCGGGTCCGGTCCGAATCCGTCGGCGAGCACCGAAGCCTCGGTCACCGGCGCGATCAGCGGCGCCGGCCGCTCTCCCGCCGCCGCCAAGGCCCGGATCAGCCGAAGGATTTCAGGCACATCGGCGGGAATCGCAGGGCGGACGACCAGCTCGCTCATGCCCTGACCTTACCGGCGCCTCGGGCAGTCTGCTATAAGCCCGCGCCATGATCAGGACCGCTCCCATCCGGCGCGTCTTCTGCGCCCTCGATACCACCGATCTCGCCTGGGCCCGCAGCATCGGCAGCGGCCTCGCGCCCAAGATCGGCGGCCTCAAGCTCGGCCTCGAATTCTACGGCGCGCACGGGCCGCAGGGCGTTCGCCAGGTCGCCGAGGCGACAGGCGCCAAGATCTTCCTCGACATGAAGCTGCACGACATCCCGAACACGGTCGCGGGCGCCGTGCGCTCTATCGTCGGAAGCTCCGCGCCCTACCTTCTCAACGTCCATGCCGGCGGCGGCAAGGCGATGATGGAGGCGGCGCGCGACGCTGCGGGCGACGCAGCAGCAAAGGCCGGCGTCGAGCGCCCGAAGATGCTCGCGGTCACGGTGCTGACCAGCCTCGACGGCAGCGACCTCGACCAGGTCGGCCAGAAGGGCCCGCCGCTCGACCAGGTGAAGCGGCTCGCGGATCTCACGCGCCGCGCCGGCCTCGACGGCGTCGTCTGCTCGGCCGAGGAGTCCGCCGCGCTGCGTGCCGAGCACGGTCCCGACTTCCTGCTGGTGGTGCCGGGCATCCGCATGGCGGCTGCCGGCGACGACCAGAAACGCGTGGTGACACCGGCCGAAGCCGTCCGCCGCGGTGCCAGCTACATCGTGATCGGACGGCCGATCACCCAGGCCAAGGATCCCGGCATCGCGGTCGACGAGATCGCGCGCCACATGGCCGAGGCGGCGTGAGCGCATCGGCGAAGATCTGCGGGCTCAAGACGCCCGAGACGATAGCCGCAGCCGTGGACGGCGGCGCCGCCTATATCGGCTTCAACTTCTATCCGCGCTCGCCCAGGTCGGTGACGCCCGAGGACGCCGCTCGCCTTGCGGCGAAGGTCCCGCCCTCAGTGTCGACGGTGGCGCTGGTCGTCGATGCCGACGATGCGCTGATCGACCGGATCGCCGAAGCCTTGGCGCCTGACATCCTCCAGCTTCATGGCGGCGAGACGCCCGAACGCGTCGGCGCGATCAGGGCGCGCACCGGCCGCCGGGTGATGAAGGCGCTGGCGATCGCGACGCCCGACGACATCGCGCGCGCCCGCACCTACGAGTCATCGGCCGACCTGCTGATGTTCGACGCCAAGCCGCCTCCGGGAGGTCTTCCGGGCGGCAACGGGCTGGCCTTCGACTGGCAGCTCCTCAAGGATTCGACCTGGACCCGGCCGTGGCTGCTCGCCGGCGGCCTCACCCCGGCCAACGTCGCCGAGGCGATCCGCGCGACCGGCGCCACCCGCGTCGACGTATCCTCCGGCGTCGAGGACAGTCCCGGCGTGAAGTCGCCGGAAAAGATCAGGCAGTTCCTGGCGGCCGCCGGCCGCTGACAAGCGAGGCGCTATGGCGATCTGGACGCGCGAGATCACGGTCGAGGAAGCCAACAGGCATGGCGCCGACACGATGATCGGCCATGTCGGCATCGAGATCTTCGAGATCGGGGACGACTACGTGAAGGCGCGGATGCCGGTCGACCGGCGCACCCGGCAACCTGCCGGCGTGCTCCATGGCGGCGCCTCGGTCGTGCTCGCCGAGACGCTGGCATCCTGGGGCGCCAGTTTCGCCGTCGACCAAAGCAAGCACCACTGCGTCGGCATGGAGATCAACGCCAACCACGTCCGCGCGGTCGCGTCCGGCCACGTCGTCGGCACCGCGCGGCCGATCCATCTCGGGCGCTCGAGCCACATCTGGGAAGTCCGGGTCACCGACGAGCGGGACAAGCTTGTCTGCATCTCGCGCGTGACCATGGCGGTCCTCGATACGCCGAACCGCTACGGCCATTGATTGTCGCCGACGCGGGCGCTTGACGTCACGATAGGTGCATCTACACTCAAACGCATGAGGATCGATCTCGCCGATACGATCGACTGCCGCTGCCTCGCCGCGCGCCGCACGGCGCGGGCGATCACGCGGCACTTCGAGTCGGAGCTCAGGCGGCACGGGCTCAAGGCGACGCAGTTCTCGATCCTGGCATCGCTGGCGCTGGGCGGAGCGAAGCCGATGAGCGAGCTTGCCGAGTTCCTCGGCCTCGAGCGGACGACGCTGACGCGGGGCGCCGCCCTGCTCCGCCGCAACGGCTGGATCGGCAGCGAGCGCACCGGCGACCGTCGCGAGCGGCCGATCAAGATCACCGCTGCCGGGCGAAGGAAGCTCGAGGCAGCCTATCCGTCATGGAAGGCCGCGCAGGAAAGCGCGCCCGCGTAGAATACAGGACCGTGGAGGAAAGCGAATGGCGACGACCAGGAAGAAGCCGGTTGGGAAGCGCGTTTCGGCAAAGCGGGACGTCGCGGTGCTGGTCGCGACGCGCAAGGGCGCATGGATCTATCGCAGCGACGCGGCGCGGCGCGAATGGAAGACCAGCGGCCCGCATTTCCTCGGGCACGTGATCAACCACATGGTGCTCGACCCGCGTGACGGGCGCACGCTGCTCGCCGCGGCGAAGACCGGACATCTGGGCCCGACGATCTTCCGCTCGACCGACCTCGGCAAGACCTGGAAGGAAGCGAAGAGGCCCCCGGCCTTCGCCAAGTCGCCGGCCGGCATGCGCGACCGCTCGGTCGACCACACCTTCTGGCTGACGCCGGCGCATATGAACGAGCCGAACGTCTGGTATGCCGGAACGTCGCCGCAAGGCCTGTTCCGCTCCGAGGATGGCGGCGTCACCTGGGCGCCGTTCGCGAACTTCCACGACGACCCCAAGTTCCGCGAATGGTTCGGAAGCGAGCAGGATGGCACTCCCGACGGGCCGAAGATGCACTCGGTCATCGTCGATCCGCGCGACCCCAAGCACCTATACTTCGCGATGTCGGGCGGCGGCGTTCACGAGACGCGCGACGGCGGCAAGTCCTGGTCGACGCTGGTCGAGGGGCTCGAGGTGGTCGAGGGCTTCGATGCGAAGAACATCGCCTTCCACGACCCTCATTGCGTGCGCATGAGCCCCAGCAACCCCGATCGTCTCTGGCAGCAGAACCATTGCGGCATCTATCGGCTCGACCGGCCGTCGACCAAGTGGCTACGCGTCGGCAAGGCGATGCCGAAGAAGGTCGGCGACATCGGGTTGCCGATGGTCGTCCATCCGCGCGACGCCGATACCGCCTGGGTGTTCCCGATGGACGGGACCTCGGTCTGGCCGCGCACCAGCCCCGAAGGCATTCCCGGCACCTTCGTCACGCGCAACGGCGGCAAGAGCTGGCAGCGCCAGGCGGCCGGCATGCCGGAAAAGGGCGTCTGGTGGACCGTGAAGCGGCAGGCGATGGCCGCCGACAACGCGGACCCGATCGGCGTCTATTTCGGCACGACCTCGGGCGAGGTCTGGGCCAGCCGCACCGAGGGCGAGAAATGGACGGTGCTGGCCCGTCACCTGCCGGAGATCTACGCGGTGGAGACCGCCGAGATCGGCTGATTCATAGGATCCACAATGAAGATCCTGATCCCGACGCCGCTCCGCTCCTACACGAGGCAGAAGCGCCTGGTGGAAGCGGACGGCGCCACCGTCGGTGCGGTGCTGGACGATCTCGAGGGCCAGTTCCCCGGCATCCGCTTCCGCATGGTCGACGAGCACGACCGCATGCGCCGGCACATGCGACTCTTCATCAACGGCGAGCAGGTGTTCGATCTCTCGCGCCCGGTCGCCACGACGGACGAGATCGCGATCGTCCAGGCGCTCAGCGGCGGGTGATACCCCTCGCCGCCCGTGACGAGGACGGCACGCGCGTCAGGTCACCCACTGCAGCAGCATGACCAGGACAAGCCCGCCGATCGGGATGAACGTCAGTGCCATTCCGGCGACGCGAAACACGCTTCGCGCGTCCGAAGTCCTGAAGCCGGCAAAGTGTGAGACTCGACCAGCCAAGAATAATGCCCCGAAAGCATTCGAATACCAGGCCGGAAGCCCCTGCGCCTCGGCGAGAGCCAGCATGATCAGGAACGTCGGCGCATATTCTGCGAAGTTCGCTTGCGCGCGCATGGCCCGCTCCAACTCCGCATTGCTGCCATGTCCGACAGAGATCCTGTGCCGGCGCCGCACTCCGATCACGCGGATGGAAAGAAGAACCAGCGCGGCACCTGACGCCGCCGCATAGAGAGAAACCACCATCATG
The DNA here is from genome assembly GCA_964655235.1 of uncultured Rhizobium sp. GTDB lineage: Bacteria > Pseudomonadota > Alphaproteobacteria > SHVZ01 > SHVZ01 > SHVZ01. The sequence goes on along the minus strand of CAZZLX010000091.1, from coordinate 2,373 downwards.
CGCGGTTGTACGATCTATCGCGGACCGCGGATCAGTGCCCAGCGTCGCCGGTCACGGATCGCGCGGCCGGAGGCGCATCGGGCTACATCGCCTTCTTCGGCGCCGTCTGCAGCAGGTCCTGGAGCTGGTGCTTCCACCACTTGGCGCTGCCGGTGGTGCCGTGGCCGCGCGTCTCGACGCTGGCGGGGATCAGGTAGAGCTTCGCGTTTTTGATCCGCTTCAGTTCGCGCTCCATGATGCCGGTCTCGGGCGGGTTGCGCTCGTCGTCGGCGGAATTGATCGCGAGCAGCGCCGCCTTGATCCTCTCCAGTTTCGGAGATGCGTCGTAGTCGCGCGATGAATCCCATTGGAAGAGGAAGTCGTTCGCGTCCGCTGTGGTCGGCTGGGCCAACCGCTCGTTGAGCAACTTGTCGGCGGCTTCCCGCGTCGGCGCCAGCTGCTGGAAGGCGAGCGTGCCGCCGCTGGTGGCGATGCCATAGAAGACGTTGGCGGTGCGGAATGCCTTCGGCTGCGTCGTGTAGTTGCCGTCCTTCCATTCGGGGTCCGAGCGGATCGAGTCGATGATCAGGCGGCGCATCATCCAGTTGCGGCTCGACATCTCGGTCGGCTGGGCAGCCATCGGCACCAGCGCGTCCATGAAGTCCGGGTAGGCCGATCCCCAGAGCCAGGTGTGCATGCCGCCCATCGAGTTGCCGATGACGAGGCGCAGCCGCTTGATGCCGAGCCCCTCCGTCACCAGCCGGTACTGGGCGAGGACCATGTCGTCGTAGTTGTAGCGGGGGAACCAGCCGCGGAGACCGTCCGATGGCTTCGCGGACTTCCCGTGCCCGATCCCGTCGGGGAGGATCAGAAAGTACTTGGCCGCATCGAGCGGCTGGCCGGGTCCGAACAGTTCCCCGGCGAAGGCGGGCGACAGCATCGCGGTGCCCGACTGCGAAGTACCATGAAGCACCAGCACGGGCTCGCCGGCGGGATTGCCGACGGTCGTGTAGTGCAGCTTCAGCTCGGGCACCACCTCACCCGTATGGAACTTGAAGTCCTTGGCGATCCAGGTGCCTTCCTTCGGCGGCGGATAGCTCTGCGCCGACGCGGCGGCGCCCGCGAGCGACATCAGAAGGCCGAGAGCGACGCCGAGGATGCGACGAACCGACATGACGAGCCTCCCTGCTGGCGCATTCCTTGAGCGCTCTGCCTAAAACATTGGCGCCCGGCCGGCGCCCGGTCAACTCGCGCACCGGAGAACGCGGGCGCACGCATTCTCCATGCTATAGACGGCCTCTCTCGGCTCTACAGGACGACGATGACACGCGACCGACTCGAAGGCTTCCTGGCGTTCGGCCTCTTCGCCGCGACGATCCCGCTCGCGAACTGGATGATCGGCAACCTTGGCACCGTCTGCGTGCCGAACGGCCCCTGCCTGATCCCGGTGGCACCGTCCCTCTCGGCACCGAGCGGCGTGCTGATGATCGGCCTGGCTCTCGTGCTGCGCGATCTCGTCCAGCGGCGGCTCGGCCGCGGCTGGTCGCTGGCGGCGATCCTCGCCGGCGCGCTTCTGTCGGCGATCGTCGCGCCCGCGGCGCTGGTGACGGCGTCGGTCGCGGCCTTCCTCCTGTCCGAGTTCGCCGACTTCGCGGTCTACACGCCGCTTCAGGAGCGCCGACTGGTGCTCGCCGTGGTCGCGAGTAGCCTGGTCGGGCTCACCATCGACAGCCTGGTCTTCCTCTATCTCGCCTTCGGGTCGCTCGACTTCCTGGCGGGGCAGATCGTCGGCAAGGCGTGGATGGTCCTGCTCTCGGTTCCCGTCGTCCGCTGGATCCGCGATCGCGACCTTCGTTACGGCATCTCGCCCGCCTGATGAGCAGCGCCCTCGTTCTCTTCTCCGGCGGACAGGATTCGACGACCTGCCTCGCCTGGGCGCTCGACCGTTTCGAGCGCGTCGAGACCATCGGCTTCGACTACGGCCAGCGCCATCGCGTAGAGCTCGACTGCCGCGCCCCCATCCTCGCGTCGATCCGCGCCGCCTTTCCAGAGTGGAGCGCAAGGCTCGGCGAGGATCGCGTGGTCGACCTGGGACTGATCGGAGAGATCAGCGACACGGCGCTGACCCGCGACGTCGCGATCCGGATGGAGGCGAACGGGCTTCCCAACACCTTCGTGCCGGGGCGCAACCTGCTCTTCTTCACGGTCGCCGCGACTGTCGCCTACCGCCGCGGCATCAAGCACATCGTCGGCGGCATGTGCGAGACCGACTACTCGGGCTATCCCGACTGCCGCGACGACACCGTCAAGGCGCTGCAGGCCGCGCTCAACCTCGGCATGGAGAGCCGCTTCGTGCTGGAGACGCCGCTGATGTGGCTCGACAAGGCCCGGACC
>CAZZLX010000090.1:0-9765 GCA_964655235.1 uncultured Rhizobium sp. | reverse complement strand
CTCGTCGCCGGCTTCACCTCGGTGGGCATGGACGTCTTCCAGTTCGGCCCGCTGCCCACGCCCGCCGTGGCCATGCTGACCCGCTCGCTGCGTGCCGACCTCGGCGTGATGATCTCGGCCTCGCACAATCCCTACGACGACAATGGCATCAAGCTATTCGGCCCCGACGGCTTCAAGCTCTCGGACGAGGTCGAGGAGGAGATCGAGCGGCGCATGGGCGAGGGTCCGACCGCCGGTCTCTCCCCGCCGGAGCGCCTCGGGCGCGTTCAGCGCCTGGAAGACGCCCGCGGCCGCTACATCGAGTTCGTGAAGGCGTCGTTCCCGCGCGGACGCCGCCTCGACGGCATCAAGGTCGCGATCGACTGCGCCAACGGTGCTGCCTACAAGGTGGCTCCGACGGTGCTGTACGAACTCGGCGCCACCGTCATCCCGATCGGCGTGAACCCGGACGGCTACAACATCAACCGCAACTGCGGCGCGGTGCATCCCGAGAGCCTGCAGAGCCAGGTCGTCTCGCACAACGCGCATATCGGGCTGGCCCTCGACGGCGACGCCGACCGGCTCATCGTGGTCGACGAGAAGGGCCAGGTGATCGACGGCGACCAGATCCTGGCACTGATTGCCGGATCCTGGGCCAAGGGCGGCCAGCTTCGCGGCGGCGGCGTGGTCGCGACGCTGATGTCGAATTTCGGTCTCGAGCGCCACCTCAAGGGCCTCGGACTCGATCTCGTCCGCACCAAGGTCGGCGACCGCTATGTCGTCGAGCACATGCGCTCCAACGGCCATAACCTCGGCGGCGAGCAGTCGGGCCACGTCGTGATGACCGACTATGCGACCACCGGAGACGGACTGGTCGCAGCACTCCAGGTGCTGGCCGTGCTGACCCAGGACGGCAAGAAGGCGAGCGACGCGCTGCGCGTCTTCGCCCCCGCCCCGCAGGTGCTGAAGAACATCCGGTTCTCCGGAACGGTGAAGCCGCTGGACACCGACACCGTTAAAGCCGCGATCAGCACCGTGGAAGCGAAGCTGGGATCGCGCGGCCGCCTGGTCGTGCGCAAGTCCGGCACCGAGCCCCTGATCCGCGTCATGGCCCAGGGGGAGGACGAGGGCGAGGTCAAGGCGGCCGTCGCCGAAGTGGCTGCCGCGGTCGAGCGCGCCGCCGCCGGATGACCGACCTCACGCCGCCGACCCGGACGACGGGTCGCGTGCTGGTCGTGGGCATCTCGGATGCAAGCGGAGCGACCGGCATCCAGGCCGCGATCAAGTCGATCAGCGCGCTCGGGGCCTTCGCCAGCGCCGCCGTCGCGGCGGTGATCGCCGAGGATGTCGAGCAGAAGATTCCGGCCGTCGCGGTCGCCGCGCAGATGCGTGCCGTGCTCGCCGACATCGGGACCGACATCGTGGTGGTGAGCGGGCTCTCCGATCCGGCGACGGTCGAGGCGGTCGCCGATGTCCTCGACGGCGAGGCCCGCGGCATCCCTTTGGTTCTCGATCTCGCCGACCCGGCGATGGCGGATCTTGCACACCAAGCGCGGATCGCGATCTCCGTGGAGGAAGCATCCGATATCGAGGCGCAGAAGCAGGCGGCGGCCCGTCTTTCCAGGCCCGGCCATGCCGCCCTTCTCACATCTGCCCATGGCGATGTGCTCGCCGACGGCACCACGCTCTCGGTATTCCCGCCGAAGCGCGGCACCGACCGGCCGGTGCGCGGCCGCGGCATGTCGCTGGCAGCGGCGATCGGCGCGGGCCTCGCCCAGGGCCTGCCGCTTGCGGCTTCCGTTCGCCGCGGGAGAGACTATGTAGAGGAAGCGATCCTGACCGCGCCCGACTTCGGCCGCGGCGCCAGCCCGCTCAACCATGTTCACACCTGCCGGCACACGCCCGCCGCCGGCTTCGAGACTTGAGGACCTGCCGATGACCGAGGAACTGTTCCGCACCGATGCCTATCTCAAATCCTGCGAGGCGACGGTCACCAAGGTCGACGAGCTCGGCATCCGCCTCGACCGCACGAATTTCTATCCGATGGGCGGCGGCCAGCCCGGCGATACCGGCACGCTGACGCTCGCCGGCGGTCAGGCGATCAAGATCGCCGACACGCGCAAGGGACCCGAGGCCGGCGAGATCATCCACGTGCCCGCCCCGGACCAGCCGAAGGCGGAAGTGGGATCGAAGGTCACTGCCGCGATCGACTGGGACCGCCGCCACCGGCACATGCGCGTGCACACGGCGCTTCACCTGCTGTCCTCGGTGATCGTCGGCTCGGTCACCGGCGGCCAGATCGGCGACGGCAAGGGCCGCCTCGACTTCGACCTGCCCGACACCGCGCTCGACAAGGACGCGATCGAGAAGAAGCTGAACGAGCTGGTCGCGGCCGATCACAAGACCGGCACGCAATGGATCACCGACGAGGAGATGGACCAGCGTCCCGACCTGGTAAAGACCATGTCGGTAAAGCCGCCGCGCGGTGCCGGCCGCGTCCGCCTGCTGGAAATTCCCGGCGTCGACCTCCAAGCCTGCGGCGGGACCCACGTCGCCAAAACGGCCGAGATCGGCAAGCTCCAGGTCGTGAAGATCGAGAACAAGGGCAAGCACAACCGGCGGGTCAACATCGCCCTCGCCGAGTAGGATCATTGTTGCCGTAGGGACAACAATGAATTCCCGATCGTTCTCTTTTTGAGTCCGGGCGCCGGGCCCATCTTCTCTCTCGAAAGAATGGCGCCCAGTCGGCGCCTGGAGATGGAAAATGATCGAAGTCAGGAAGTTCTCGGATCTCGGCGGGGCCGACCACGGCTGGCTCAAGGCCAAGCATCACTTCTCGTTCGCGGGATACCACGATCCCAAGCGGGTCCATTGGGGCGCGCTGCGCGTGTGGAACGACGACGAGATCGCCGCGGACTCAGGGTTTCCCCCGCACCCGCATGCGGACATGGAGATCATCACCTATGTCCGCGAGGGCGCGATCACGCACAAGGACAGCCTTGGCAACGAAGGCCGCACCGAAGCCGGCGACGTCCAGGTGATGTCGGCCGGCACCGGCATCCGCCACGCCGAGTACAACCTCGAGCCCGAGACGACCAAGATCTTCCAGATCTGGATCATCCCGGACGAGCGCGGCGGCAAGCCGACCTGGGGTGCCAAGCCGTTTCCCAAGGGCGATCGCGCCGGACGCTTCGTCACGCTGGCGAGCGGCAAGAAAGGTGACGCCGACGCGTTGCCGATCCGCACCGACGCCCGCGTGCTGGGCGCGACGCTGAAGGCCGGCGAGACGACCGAGTACGCGATCGGCGCCGAGCGCCACGGCTACCTGGTGCCGGCGAAGGGCTCGGTCGAGGTCAACGGCGTCCGCGTCGACGCCCGTGACGGTGCCGCGATCGCCGACGTGCCGGTGCTGACGGTCAAGGCGATCGACGACGCCGAGATCGTCCTCGTCGACGCGGCTTAAGCGCGATGGAAATGGTGATCCCCGCCCGGCGGAAGAGCCTCGGAGGATTCGAGTTCGGGCGGGTATTGCCGTTCGCGAAGCGGCGCATGGTCGGCCCCTTTGCATTCCTCGATCACATGGGCCCGGTCGAGCTGCCGCCGAGCGTGCCGCGCTCGACCGACGTTCGCCCGCATCCGCATATCGGCCTTTCCACGGTGACCTATCTCTTCAGCGGCGAGATCACGCATCGCGACAGCCTCGGCATCAAGCAGGTGATCCGCCCGGGCGAGGTCAACTGGATGACCGCCGGTCGCGGCATCAGCCACTCGGAGCGGTTCGACGGCATGCGGCAAGATGGCGGGCGGGTCGAGGGCATCCAGGCCTGGGTGGCGCTGCCGGAAGCCGATGAAGAAGCAGCACCAAGCTTCGCCCATCATGCCGCGGCCGATCTACCATTGATCGAAGAGGCCGGGTTCAAGGCGCGGCTGATCGCCGGTTCCGTCTTCGGCGCGAGGAGCCGGGTGAAGACGGCCTCGCCCCTGTTCTATCTCGACGCCGTCCTCGCGGCAGGCAGACGCGCCACCCTCCCCGACGGGCACCCGGAGCGCGCCGTCTACATCGCGAGCGGACGGGTCAGCGTCGACGGGCGCGACCAGGAGGCGGGCCGGATGCTGGTCTTCGCTGCCGGGGAGAGCCCGGCGATCCGCGCGGTCGAGCCCTCGCGCCTGATGCTGCTCGGCGGCGAGCCGCTGGGCCTGCGACACATCTGGTGGAACTTCGTCTCTTCCCGGAAGGAACGCATCGAGCAGGCCAAGGCCGACTGGCTGGCGGGGCGCATCGCACTACCGCCGGCCGACAATCTTGAGACAATCCCGCTGCCCGAGGATCCGAAGCCCAGGCCGGAGCCGATGTCCTAGATTGCCGCACACGGAAGAGCATTGAATCCGGGGCGGATCCGGCGAATAGTGTCTTCGAGCAAAATCAAAGCGTTAACCATTCGCCATGTGGTCTACCGCCGCCGCATCGGATCCCCCGCCCGGGGCGCCTGAGCGGGTTTTCCTCTCGCTGCTTCCGCCGACCGATCGGCAGCGCCTGCTCGCCCTGGCGGTGGTGGTCGTCTCCTGCGTCGGTTTCGCCGCCATCGCGCCGTTCGCGAAGATCCAGCTTGCCCATATCCAGGCCTTCATCCCGCTCTATCAGTCGGCGCTGGCGATCAACGAGCTGATCACCGCCGTCCTCCTGTTCGGCCAAGCCTCCATCCTCCGATCGCGCGCGATCCTGACGCTCGCCGCCGGATATCTCTTCACCGCGCTGATCGTCATCCCGCACACGCTGAGCTTCCCCGGCCTGTTCGCCGAGGCAGGCCTGCTCGGCGCCGGGCCCCAGACCACGGCCTGGCTCTACATGTATTGGCACGCAGGCTTTCCGCTGACGGTCCTGGCCTACGGGCTGCTCAAGGGACGTGGCGACGACCGGTTCGCCGGCTCCTCCCGCATGGCGATCGTCAGCACCATGTCCGGCGTCGTCATGGCCGTCGTGGCGCTGACCGCGCTCGCGACCGCGGGCGGCGACCTCCTGCCCTCGATCATGGAGGGCAACCGCTATACGCCGGCGATGATCGGCGTCGTCTCGTCGGTCTGGGTGTTCAGCCTGGTGGCGCTGGCCGCGATCTGGATCCGGCGGCCTCACTCGGTGCTCGACCTCTGGCTCATGGTCACGATGTGTGCCTGGATGTTCGACGTCGCCTTGAGCGCCGTTCTCAACGCCGGGCGCTTCGATGTGGGCTTCTACGCCGGGTGCACCTATGGCCTGATGGCGGCCAGCTTCGTGCTGCTCGTGCTCCTCCTCGAGACCCGGGCGCTCTATACGCGGCTCGCCCGCTCGCTCGAGTCGGAACGGCGCGCAGCGGAGAGCCGCGCCACAGAGCTCGCCGCCTCCAACCAGGCGCTCCAGCAGAGCGAGGACAGGCTCCGCCAGCTCAACGAGACGCTGGAAGCGAAGGTGCTCGAGCGCACGCAGAAGCTGGAGACCGAGACGGCCGCGCGCGTCAAGGCCCAGGACGAGCGGCGCGAGGCGCAGAAGCTGGAGGCCGTCGGCCGGCTCGCCGGCGGCGTCGCGCACGACTTCAACAACCTGCTGACCGTTATCCAGGGACATGCCGAGGTCCTGCAGGACACTTTGACGAGCGAACCGGAGGCGAAGTCGGTCCAGGCGATCGAAAAGGCATCCGAACGCGGCGCGCGGCTGATCCGCCAGCTGATGACCTTCTCGCGCCGGCAGGCGGTGAAGCCGGACGTGATCGACCTGCGCCGCCGGGCCGGCGACATCGACGAGCTTCTGCGCCAGTCTCTGCGCGGCGACATCCGCATGGTCGTGGCGATGGACGGCGATCTCTGGCCGGTGTTCTGCGATACCGGCGACCTCGAGATGGCGCTGATGAACCTCTGCGTCAACGCGCGGGACGCGATGCCGTCAGGCGGTTTGGTCCGCATCGAAGGACACAACGTCAGCGGCCAGATCAGCGACGGGTACGGAACCCTGCTCGACGGCGAGTTCGTCGGGATCACGGTCTCCGACACCGGCATCGGCATCGCGCCGGAACTCCTGGCGCAGGTCTTCGAGCCGTTCTTCACCACCAAAGAATCCGGCAAGGGGACCGGCCTCGGCCTCAGCCAGGTCTACGGGTTCGCACGACAGGCCGGGGGCCTGGCCACGATCGAAAGCGTGGTCGGTGGCGGCACCTCGGTCTCGCTGTACCTGCCGCGGTCCCAGGCGCCGATCGTCGACGACGCGCCGTTCGAGCCGCCGGAAAAGCTGGTCGGCCGCGGCACGGTGCTGCTGGTCGAGGACGACGACGACGTCGCCACGATCACCACCAAGATGCTTTCGATGCTGGGATACGAGACCCACCACGTGCGCGAGGCGCGCACGGCGCTGGCCCTCCTGCTCGGCGGCCGGCGCTTCTCGCTGGTATTCTCCGACATCGTGATGCCGGGCGGCCTGAGCGGGCTGGAATTCGGCCGCAGGGTCCGCCAGCACTTCCCGCGCATGCCGATCCTGCTCGCCAGCGGCTACAGCCAGGTCGCCGCCGACGTCTCGAAGGAAGGCTTCGCCTTCATCGCCAAGCCCTTCCGCGCCGACGGCCTATCCGATGTACTGCGCCAGACTGTCGAACGGTCGAGCGAGCGCCAGCGCGATATCGCCTAAGAGCCGGCGAACCAAGCCTTCAGCGCCGGCGTCTCCAGGACTTCCGGATTGCAGATGCGATAGGGCATCTGCCGGTTGAAGAAGGCGCGCGCCGACTTGAACCCGCCCTCGGCCAGCATGCGCAGCCCCTCGTCGGTGTAGGTCATCGCGTGCGGCGCCAAGATGATGTTGTCGAGGCTCAGGAGCGGGTTGTCCAACGGCGTCGGCTCCTGCTCGAACACGTCGGTCGCGGCCCCGGCGATCCGTCGCTCCTTCAGCGCCACGTAGAGCGCGTGCTCGTCGACGATCGGCCCGCGCGCCATGTTGACCAGGAAGGCCGAGCGCTTCATCAGCTGCAAGGCCCGCGCGCCGATCATGCCGCGCGTCGTGTCGTCGAGCGGGCACATGATCGCCAGGAAGTCGGCAGTCGACAACACCGTGTCGATATCCGTCAGCGTGGCTCCCAACGGAGCCAGGTCCTCGGCCTTCGCATAAGGATCGGACACGACGTGCGTCATGCCGAAAGGCTGGATCAGGCGCAGCAGTTCACGGCCGGTGTTGCCGGCGCCGACCAGCCCCAACGTCTTGCCGCCGAGCCCGGTGCCGAGATGCTGCATCCGGTCGTCCCAGCGCCCGGTGCGGACCAGCCGGTCCATGGTCGGGATCCGATGCGCGAGCGCCAGGATGAAGGCGAAGGCGCTGGAGGCGACCGAGCGGCGCACGCCTTCGGGGTTGTTGGTCAGCAGGATGCCGGCCGTGGTGATCGCCGGGACGTCGCAATGATCGAGGCCGACGCCGAAGCGCGCGATGAGCCGGACCTTGCAGCCGGGACCGATGGCAGACGCACCGAACTCGGGTGCGCCGAGGCAGATCGCGTCGTACCTCGCCGCCTCCTCCGCCGTCACCGGCCGCGTGCCGTCGCCGAACCATTCCCAGTCCAACAGCGGGTCGTCGTCGAGGATGTTGAGCGAGACCGGATCGAAGGTCGGCGAGCCGTCGGACTTCCTGATGTCGCTCGAAAGCCCGATGCGATACTTCGCCATCGTCAGAGCGCGATCGTCATGCCGCCGTCGACCATCAGCACCTGTCCGGTGCAGAACGACGACGCGGGCGAAGCGAAGTACACGACGGCGCCGCCGAGCTCGGCCGGATCGCCCCATCGGCCCAATGGCGCACGGTTCGAGACCCAGTCGTAGAACGTCTTGTCGCGGCGGACGACCTCGTTCTGCGCCCCCGGATAGAAGCCGGGGCCGATGCAGTTGCAGGTGATGCCCTTCGATGCCAGCTCGACCGCGAGCGCGCGCGTGAGCCCGTGCACGCCGGCCTTGGAGGCGACGTAGGGCGCGATCGAGGGCCTGGCTATCAGCCCCATCACGGATGAGATGTTGATGATCCGGCCCCACTTGTTGCGGGCCATGACCTTGGAGGCCTCGCGCGCGAGGCGGAAGCAGGCGGTGAGGTCGGTGTCCATTACCGACGACCACTGCTCCTCGGTCACGTCGTGCAGCAGGTTGCGGGTGACGATGCCGGCATTGTTGACCAGGATGTCGAGCCGGCCGTGCTCCTTGTCGATCGCGGCGACCGCCTTGTTGATCGCCTCCAGGTCCGTCACGTCGAAGGCCTGCACCGAGGCCGTGTGACCCTTGGCTTCCAGATCCTTCTTACGGTCGGCGCATTTATCGGCGTTGCGGGCGTTGAGAACGACATGAGCGCCGGCTCCCGCAAGCGCCTCCGCCATCGCCCATCCCAGCCCCTGGGAGGACCCGGTCACCAGCGCCACCCGGCCTTTGAGCGAGAACTGCTCGAGCATGACCACCCCTTCCGATCGATTGCGAGGGAGGTCCACCGACCGCTAGAGTAAAGGCCTGCCCTCCCCTGCCAGCATCCGCCGCCCGCGGGTGCGCGGCCCAGGCCTTTCCTCCAGGAGCGAAACGAGACTTCATGGCTAAGCACAGGATCGCGGTCGTCCCCGGCGACGGCATCGGCAAGGAAGTGATGCCCGAGGGGCTCCGCGTGCTCGACGCGGCGGCACGCAAGTACAACCTCGACTTCACGTTCGACCATTACGACTGGAGCTGCGAGACCTACAAGAAGACGGGCAAGATGATGCCGGACGACGGCATCGACCGCCTGAGCCAGGCGGAGTCGATCTACCTGGGTGCCGTCGGCTTCCCGGGCGTTCCCGACCACATCTCGCTCTGGGGGCTGCTGATCCCGATCCGCCGCCGGTTCGAGCAGTACATCAATCTCCGCCCGGTGCGCATGATGAAGGGCATCCCCTGCCCGCTCGCCAACCGGAAACCAGAAGAGATCGACTTCTGGGTCGTCCGCGAGAACAACGAGGGCGAATACTCCGAGATCGGCGGCCGCCTGTTTCAGGGCACCGACCGCGAGATGGCGGTGCAGCAGTCGACCTTCACGCGCGTCGGCGTCGACCGCGTGCTGCGCTACGCCTTCGATCTCGCCAGGACGCGGAAACGAAAGAAGGTCTCTTCGGCGACCAAGTCGAACGGCATCATCCACACCATGCCCTACTGGGACGAGCGCGTGAAAGAGGTCGCCAAGGACTATCCGGACGTGACGTGGGACCAGTACCACGTCGACATCATGACCGCGAATTTCGTGCTGCACCCCGACTGGTACGACGTGGTGGTGGGGTCGAACCTCTTCGGCGACATCCTATCGGACCTCGGGCCTGCGGTCGCCGGATCGATCGGCATCGCCCCGTCGGCGAACCTGAATCCCGACCGCAAGCATCCCTCGATGTTCGAGCCGGTGCACGGCTCGGCCCCCGACATCGCCGGCAAGGGCATCGCCAACCCGATCGGCCAGATCTGGTCCGGCGCGATGATGCTGGAGCATCTCGGCCACAAGGACGCGGCGGATGCGATCGTGCGCGCGATCGAGGACGTGCTCGGCGGCGGCGGTCCCCGCACCCGCGACATCGGCGGCCAGGCGACGACGATTGATCTCGGCAAGGCAGTGGCGGAGGCGCTTCGATGATCGACGCATACACGGCGGCAACCAGCAACGGGCTTCGCTGCGCGATCGCGCTGGCCGAATCCGGGCTCCGCCACACGATCCACAAGATCGACCTCTCGAAGGGGGACCAGAAGACGCCGAAGTTCCTCAAGATGAACCCGGCCGGCCAGATCCCG
>CAZZLX010000089.1:0-9782 GCA_964655235.1 uncultured Rhizobium sp. | reverse complement strand
CATGCAGCAGGAAACCTGGGCCCGCGCGCCCGAGGGGAACTCGGCAGTCGCGGCGATGACCTGGTCGACGCCGCTCTGGGTCCATTTGGCGCTGGCATGCACCCGCGTCGGGCGCTCGCCGGTGGCGATCCGCACCAGGCTCATGGAATAGGTGCCGGCGTCGCGCAGGCCGCCGCCCCCGCGAGCCGGATTGAGCCGGATATTCGCGGGATCGCCGAGAGGCGCCCCATCCGGCGTCGTCAGCGAGAAGCCGAACATCGCCGTGACCAGTTGCACGGGCCCGATCTCGGCGAGCAATTCGCGCATGCGCAGCGTCTGCGGCTGCGACATGTAGGGGTACGCCTCGACCAGATGGACGCCATGGGTGCGGGCGGCGGCGAACATCGCCCGAGCCTCGTTCCCAGTCATCGCCAAGGGCTTCTCGCACAGTATGTGCTTGCCGGCCTGAGCGGCCTTGATCGCCCACTCCGCATGCAGGTCGTTGGGCAGCGGGATGTAGATCGCCTCGATCCCCGGATCGGCGAGCAGCGCCTCATAGGAAGCATGAGACCGGGGAATCGATTCCGACCTGGCGAATTCCGTCGCCTTCGCGGCATCGCGGCTGGCAACGGCCTCTACCGTGACGAGCGGTGAGCCGGCGACGCCACGCGAGAAAAGACGCGCGATGTTGGCGGCCCCGAGGACGCCGAGACGAAGAGGATTCCAGCCAGCGCTCACGTTTGCTCCCTCGGATTCGCGGGGGACGATTCCTCCTCGCGCTGCCACGATCATGGAGCGCTTTCCGCCGTCAGTCGATCTCCTCGCCTTCCCAGAAGCCGAGCGGGTGCAGGCGACCTCCCTTCTTGAAGGTCGCGTTCTCGCGATGGTGTCCGGTCGCACCGACGTCGATGCGGACCCGGCCGCTGTCCGGGTATTCCACCACGTCGGCATTGGTGTTGTTGGCGAATCCCAGATAGCGGAGCGGTTCGTCGCCGGTGTTGATGATCTGGTGCGCCTCGCCGGCGGCCGGCGCGCCGAGGCAGTCCCATGCTCTGATCGGGAGCCTGGCGTCGCCGTAGCGATAGATGCCGGTTCCTGAGAGTACGAGAAACATCTCGTCGGCGGTGTGGTGGCGGTGGAAGGGCGACGCCGTCTTGCCCGGCGGCACCTCGTGAAGCGTCGCGCCGAGCCCGAACAGGCCGAGCTGCGTGCCGATGATCGACGTGCTCACGTCGAACCTCGAGCCTGCCTGGACACGTTCCATCGGCACGTCCAGGAGATTGATGATGGTCCGGACTTGGGTCATCGGCGGCTCCCTCGCCCCCGCAACCCGCGGAGCGGCATGTGGCCGACCTTAGGAGGCCTATCGCCGTCCCGCCATCGCGGTCATGGGGGACGCCGGCGTCGCGATCGAGGCGAGCGGCATCATCGCCGGTATCGGGGCGACGGTCGGCGTCAGGCGGTAGATGCCGCGCTCTCCCGGAACCGGCTCGAAGCGATCGGTCACGCCGAGCACCGTCTCGGCGCCGCCGAGGAAGAGCACGCCATCGGGCGGCAGGCGGCGCGCCACCTGGTCGAGCACGCGAGCCTTCGTCGCCTGGTCGAAATAGATCAGCACGTTCCGGCAGAAGATCACGTCGAAGGTACCGAGCGAGGAGAGGTCGCTCAGCAGGTTGTATTCGCGGTACTTGACCATCGCGCGCAGACGCGCGTCGATCTGCCAGCGTTCGCCTTCCTGCTTGAAGTACTTGACCAGCATCTGCACCGGCAGTCCGCGCTGCACCTCGAACTGGCTGTAGCTGCCAGCCCGCGCGCGCTCGACCATCTGCGCCGAAAGATCGGTGCCGACGATCTCGATGTTCCAGCCATCGAGCCTGGAGCCTTCCTCCGTGAGCAGCATCGCCAGCGAATAGGCTTCCTGGCCGGACGAGCAAGCCGCGCTCCAGATCCGCAGGCTCCGCTTCGCGCCCCGCGTCTCCAGCAGGCGCGGCAGGACGACCTTCCGGAACTGCTCGAACGGCTTCACGTCCCGAAAGAACAGGGACTCGTTCGTGGTCATCGCCTCGACCGTGTCCGAGATGAGCTGGGCCGACCGGGCGCGAAGCCCGCGCGCGAGTTCGTCCAGGCCGTTGAGCCCGTGCCTGCGCGCGACCGGCACCAGCCGGCTCTCGAGCAGGTAGGACTTGTCCGGCGTCAGCACGAGGCCCGAGCGGTCGTAGACCAGCTTGGCGATGAAATCGAAATCGTCGGGATTGATCATCGCTGCGCTCCCTTGAGCGCGAGGCGGCGGATCTGCGGGCCGATCTCGCCCAGCGGCAGGACGGCGGCGCAGATCCCGGCCGCGGCGACCGCTCCCGGCATGCCCCAGACGACGCTGGTCGCCTCGTCCTGGGCGATCAGGTTCGCGCCTGCATCGACCAGCATCTGCCCGCCCTTGAGCCCGTCCTGCCCCATGCCGGTCAGGACCACGCCGAGCACGCGGCCGCCATAGGCCCGCGCGATCGAGCGGTACATGGGGTCGACCGACGGCCGGCAGAAATTCTCGGGCGCGTCCTTGTTGAGTCGGATGACGTGCCCTTCGGCGCGCGTCTCGACCACCATGTGATGGTCGCCCGGCGCCACATAGATGCGGCCCTTCTGGATCGGCTCGCCATCCTGTCCTTCGCGCGCCAAGCGCCCGCTGGCGCGGCTCAGGTGCTCGGCGAGGATCGTGGTGAAGGTCGGCGGCATGTGCTGGGTGATCAGGATCGGCTGCTGCAGCTCCGGCGGCAGGGCCGCCAGCGCCTTGAACAGCGCCTGCGGGCCGCCGGTCGAGCTGCCGATCGCGATGACGTCGATCGCACAGGGAACCATCGGACGGAGGCGGATCGCGGCGGCGCTCTTCGCCGGCCGCGCCTGCGGCATGGGGACGGGACGCGCCTCCATCGGCTTCGGCGCGATGCCGAGACGGCGGCGCGCCTCGCCCAGCGCCTTGATCTTGGCGACGAGCTCCCGCCTGAATTCGCCCGCCTGATTGATCGCGGACGCGCTCGACGGCTTCGGGATCGTGTCCTTGGCGCCGGCGGCAAGGGCCTTAAGGCTGATGTCGGCATTCCGCATCGTCAGCGACGAGGCGATGATCACCTGGAGGTTCGGGTCGGCCCGCATCAGCTCAGGCAGGGCGGTCATCCCGTCCATGCGCGGCATCTCGAGATCCAGCACCAGGACCTCGACATTGCCGAGGCGCTCGACCGAGCGGACCGCCATCTGGCCGTCGCCGACCGAGGCGACGACGGCGATGTCGGGATCGGACTCGAGCATGCGGGTCAGCAGGCCGCGCACGACCGCGGAATCGTCGGCCAGCATCACCCGGATGGGCTCGGCCGCCGCCACTTTCAGAAGCGCCGTCATCCGTCGATGAGGCCCAGCTGGTCGAGCTTGGTCTGCAGGATCTCCGAGTCGAAGGGCTTCATGATGTATTCGTTGGCGCCGGCTTCGAGCGCCTGGCGGATATGGGCGATGTCGTTCTCGGTGGTGCAGAACAGGACCTGCGGGGCGCCGCCGCCGTCCATGCCGCGCAGCTCCCGGACGAACTCGAGCCCGCTCATCACCGGCATGTGCCAGTCGAGCAGGATCGCGTCGGGCATGGCGCGCGAGCAGGCTTCGATCGCCTCGCGGCCGTTGACCGCCTCGCGGGTGACGAACTTGAGGTCGTTCAGGATGCGGCGCGCGACCATGCGGACCACGGTCGAGTCGTCGACGATCAGGCAGGTCTTCATGTCGGACGCCCCTCTCAGGCGGCTTCCGCCCGGCTGCCGATGGCGAGCAGGCGCGAGACGTCCAGCACGACCAGCAGCTGGCCGTTGAGCCGGTAGATGCCGGTCGAGTTCTCGCGCCACTGCGGATCCATGGTCGGCGGGTGGCGTTCGTAGTCCGCTTCCGAGAGCGTCAGCACCTCACCGACCGCGTCGACGAGAAGGCTGTAGAGCTCGCCGTCCTCCTCGACCACGACACTCATCGGCGACGCGCCAGCGGGACGCGGCCCCATGCCGAGTCGGCGGCGGACGTCGATCGCGGTGACGATGCGTCCCCGGAGATTGAGCGAGCCCGCGACCTCGACCGGCGCGAGCGGAATCCGGGTTATGCGCTGTGCGCCCAGCACGTCGTGGACCAGCAGCACCGGGATGCCGAAGGACTGGCCGTCGATGGTGATGGTGACGAACTGGCGGGTCTCGGCCTTCGCGGCGGAGGGCTGCTTGCGGATGGCGATCTCATTCATGGCGATGCTCCTCGGTTACGAGGCCTGGGCAAGGGTCTGGGACAGCGACTTGAGCAGCGTGTCGCGATCGAACTTGGCGACGTAGTCGCTGAAGCCGACGACACGGCCGCGGTCGAGGTCGCCGGGCGAGGTGCGCGAGGTGAGTGCGACCATCGGCTTGTCGCGCCAGCGGCCATGGCTGCGGACCGCTTCGGCGAAGGCGAAGCCGTCGGTACCCGGCATCTCGATGTCGGAGACGATCACGTCGACATCGACGCCGGCCTCCTGCATCTGCAGCGCCTGATCCGCGGATTCGGCGGCGGTCACGTCGTAGCCGGCGACCGAAAGCAGCGGCGTCAGCATGTTGCGGAAGAACGGGCTGTCGTCGACGACGAGCACGCGCTTCGGCTTCTCGGCCGCAGCCTGGGTCCGGCCGGAGCCGAACCAGTCGCCGAAGGCCTGGGAGAGGTAGTGGCCGGCGTCGATGACGTCGGTCGCCTTGCCGCCGATGATGGCGCTGCCCATGAGGCCTGGCTGCTCGCCGGTGAGCTGGACGTCGATGCGATCCTCGACGATGTCGACGATCTCCTCGACCAGAAGCCCCATCGAGCGGTCGTCGTCGGCGAAGACCAGGATCGGCTGGCGACCGCTCTTCGGCAGCTCGCGGCCGCTGTCGATCGGAACCAGCGGCATCAGCTTGCCGCGGTACTGGATCAGCGGCCGACCGGCGGTGTACTCGATCTTGTCGAGGTCGATTTCCTCGAGGCGCGCGACCAGCGACAGCGGCACGGCCATCGGGCTCCGGCCGCCGGCGCGGAACACCAGGAGCGCGGTCTTCTCGCCGGCGGCGAGTCCCGTCTGGTTCTGCGCGTCGGCCGCCGTCGGCGCCTCGGCGCCGGAGGCTTCGCCCGACGCGGCGGCGATGCCGTTTGGATCGAGGATCATGATCACGCTGCCGTCGCCGAGGATCGTGTTGCCGGAGAACAGTGTGACGTGGCGCAGGATCGGCGCCACCGGCTTCACCACGATCTCTTCCGTGTCGAAGACCCGGTCGACCAGGATGCCGAACGAGTAGGTGCCGACCTGGGCGACGACGATGAAGGTCTCCTCGGAAGAGGCGCCTTCGGCGCGGTCGAGCTTCAGGAGCTTCTCCAGGCTGATCAGCGGCAGCAGGCGGTTGCGCAGGCGCAGCACCGGCGTCCCGTGGATGCGTTCGATCGCGTGCTCGGAGTTGCCCGAGGCGCGGACCAGCTCGATCACGCTGATCTGCGGGATGGCGAAGCGCTCGCCGCAGCTTTCGACGATCAGCGCCGAGACGATCGCCAGTGTCAGCGGGATCTTGATGACGAAGGTCGAGCCCTTGCCGGGCTTGGAGAAGAACTCGATGGCGCCGCCGATCTTCTCGATGTTGGTGCGCACCACGTCCATGCCGACGCCGCGGCCGGAGACGGCGGTCACCTTCTGCGCCGTCGAGAATCCGGCCTTGAAGATGAACTGGTAGATCTGCTGCTCGGACATCTGGTCGAGCTCGGCATCGGTGGCGATCCCGTTCTGCACCGCCTTCGCGCGTATGCGCGAGATGTCCAGGCCTTTGCCGTCGTCGGAGACCTCGATCAGGATGTGCCCACCCTCGTGGTAGGCGTTGAGCGTGACCTTGCCGGTCTCCGGCTTGCCGGCAGCCGCGCGCTCCTTCGGCATCTCGACGCCGTGGTCGGCGGAGTTCCGGACCATGTGGGTCAGAGGATCCTTGATCAGCTCGAGCACCTGGCGGTCGAGCTCGGTGTCGGCGCCCAGCATGACCAGGTCGATCTTCTTGCCGAGATCGTGGCTGAGATCGCGGATCAGCCGCGGCAGCTTCGACCATGCATTGCCGATCGGCTGCATGCGCGTCTTCATGACGCCTTCCTGCAGCTCGGAAGTGATCTGGGAGAGCCGCTGCAGCGGCACGGTGAACTCGCTGTCCTTGTGCCGGCGGGCGATCTGCAGGAGCTGGTTGCGGGTCAGCACCAGCTCCGAGACCGTCGTCATCAGGCTTTCAAGAAGGTTGACGGAGACGCGGATCGACTGGGCGGCGACGGCCGACTCCTTGGCGGCACCGTCCTCGACCGGTGCGAGCGCTTGCGGCTTCGGCTTCTCGACCTCGGCCTTCGGCGCCTCGACTTCGACGATGGCGGCGACCGGCTCGGGGGCGGCTTCAACTGCGACCTCCTCGACGACGATCTTCTCGGCGACCGGCTCTCCGACGGCGGCGGGCGCCGAAGCGGCGCCGCCGACCTTGCCTTCGGCCCAGGCATTGAGCAGGTCGATGAGTTCGGCGTCATCGCCGGCGGGTTCGGCCTCGGTCTGCTCCAGCACCGCGAGGATCGACTTGATCGTGTCCAGCGACCGCAAGATCAGCGTGACCGCATCCGGCGTCACTTCCAGCGCGCCGTCGCGGAACTTGCCGAGCACGTTCTCCGAGGCATGCGCGACCTTCTCCAGGCGCGGCAAACCAAGGAACCCACAGGTGCCCTTCACCGTGTGCATCAGCCGGAAGATGCTGCTGAGGAGGTCGCGGTCGTTGGGATTCTGCTCGAGCTTCACCAGCTCGAGGTCGAGCACCGAAAGGTTCTCGGAGGTTTCCGTGAGGAATTCGCGAAGCAGATCGTCCATCGTCGCCGTCCGTGGTTCGCCGTCTGGAGTGTGCGGCTGGGGATGGGGGAACGAGCCCCCGGCAACGCGGAAGATGACCTCGGAAGTTTAATTTTGGGTAAAGCGGCGACGCCGGTTACGTGACGTTACATCACGAGTGACGGAATCCCAGAACGACGCGGTCCGCGGTCCCCTCGAAAGCGAGATCGGCGCCGATTTCCCGGGCCAGTCGCGCGGCATAGGCAGCACCCACGCTCTTGGCTTCGAGGCCCTCGGGTTCCGGCGTCCGGCCGGCCTTGAAAGCGGCCAGGATCCCTTCCGACGAGGATTCGATACGGGCGCCGGCACCGCTGGCCGTCACCTTGGCGCCCGCAGGCGACTCAACCGAGACTGAAACCGTTCCGCCGCGGGGCAGCGATTCCGCCGCCAGCGAGACCAGGGCAAGCACCAGCTTGAGGCCGCTGCGCGGCAGGCCGATGGCACCGTCATCGGGCCTCGCCGGCCAGTCGAGCGCGACCTTGCCGCCGGCGAGGAAGCCTTCGGTCAGCCCTCGCACGTCCAGGATGCTCTGCCCCTCGTCGTGCCCGGCGAAGCCATACGCGACGCGGAAGAACGCGACGCGCTTCATCGCCCGGTCGGCCGAGGATGCGACCAGGTCGAGCGCATCCTTCTGCATGGTGTCGCAGAATTCCGACAGCAGCTCGACGCCGTTGGCGACGGCGCTGATCGGGTTCACGAGATCGTGGCAGAGGCGGGAGGCCAGCATCTCGGCCAGCTTGAGGTCGAAGGCGCTCATCGGTGGCTCGTCTCCTCTCGGGGACGATCCTATATTAAGCGGGAACTCGATTGGAGCCGCCCCCGATGCCCGCGGAATTCGCCCCCGGCGTGCTCGTCCGCCACCCCGACCGTCCGGACTGGGGCCTGGGCCAGGTCCAGTCGGCGATCGGCAACCGCATCACCGTCAATTTCGAGAACGCCGGCAAGCTCCTGATCAACGCGGATGTCGTCTCCCTCGAAGAAGTCGCCGAAAGAGAGTAGATTGGCGCCGATGATTCGCGCTTTCGTCCTGCTGATCGCCGTCGTCGGCGCGCCCCTGGCCGCAGCGGTCTTGGCGCCCCAACCGTCCTTCGCCCAGTCGAAGGACGCCGAGAAGGACAAGAAGGCGAAGGAGAAGCAGCGCGGCGCGCCGGTCAAGAAGCAGGAACCGGTGATCAGCCAGCTGCCCTCGATCAGCGACAACGCCCGCTGCCAGTCGGAGATCGCGGTCGCCGCCTTCAAGCGTCTGGGCGCTCTCTCGGTGCTGCTCTACATGCCGAGCGGGCTCGCCAATGCCGCGGCCGCCGGCAACACCGCCGCCTTCAGCTTCTGCGCTCAGAACCCGAAAGCCTGCGCCGACTCCGCCGAGAGCCTGCTGCCCAAGGTCGGCGAGCTGCCGCCGAGCTGCGACACCGGCGGCTGAGCCCTACCAGGGTCTCATGTCGAGCTTCGGCCAGACCGGCCGCCAGCGATCGATCTTCGCCTGATAGATTTCTTCGGTGATCTGACGCTTGTTCGGCCGGACGATGCCTGCGAGCAGGTCGTCGAGGCCGAAAGGCGCGATCAGGTCGACAGCGCCATGCCGTCTCGGCACCAATGCCACAGCGGTCGCGGTCGTCGGCCAGGTCGCGACCGCATCCTCGAGCGAGCGATAAGGCGCGATCGGCGCACCGAAGCGCCGCTCGTACCAGAGATGAACGCGTGCCTGGTTCTTGACGTCGAGCGCGGGGCCGAGATCGCCGAAGAGCGTCGTCATCGCCTCGATCACGCGGCTCTCGGCGTCCTCCGACAGGTCGCTTCCGTCAAAATAGACGATGTCGATGTCGCGGATGCCGTGACGGTCGTGAAAACCGTGAAGGTGATTCCACACCGTCTGCGCCAGCGCGCCGGCGCCGACGGCCCAGCCCTCGATCGACGCCTTCGGCGCGCGTTCGAGGAGCGTCGACCACAGCGGGGAGGCACCGAGGATCGCCAGCAGCCGCGCCGCCGGCGTCATGCCGGCGGTGCCACCAGCCGCTCGGCCGCCGCCAGATCTTCGGGCGTGTTGACGTTGAAGAACGGATCGACCGGGTCGACCGCGAAGTCGACCACCGCCAGCCGATGACGCGCGGTCCAGACGTCGACCTTGCGGATGCTCTCTTCGACCACCGCGCGGCGCAGATCATTCCGGAGCCGCGTTGCCCAGAGCCCGATCACCGGGTGGGCACGGCCGTGCGAGGAGGCGCAGACGAGCTCGGCTCCCTCCTCGGTCGCGATGATCATCCGCGCCACCAGGTCGCGCGGGATGAACGGCGCATCGGTCGCGACCGTGGCGATCCAGAGTGCGTGGGGCACGTTCGCCGCTGCCCAGTCGAACCCGGCCAGGACGCCGGCAAGCGGGCCGGGGAAATCCTCGACCGTGTCGGCCGCGACCGGCAGCCCTGTCGAGGCGAAGCGCTTGGGATCGCCGTTGGCGTTGATGACCAGGCGCCCGACTTGCGGGCGGAAGCGCTCGATCACCCGATTGAGGATGGGAACGCCGCCGAGAAGCCGGAACCCCTTGTCGCCGCCGCCCATGCGCCGGGACTGTCCCCCAGCGAGCAGGACCCCGACGACACGGGCTAGCATGGACTAGGCGGCCTTCTGCGTCAGCACGGCCTCGATGGCTGCGATCGCCTCGCCGGCCTTGGCGCCGTCGGGTCCGCCGGCCTGGGCCATGTCGGGACGGCCGCCGCCACCCTTGCCGCCGAGCGCCGCGGCGCCGGCCTTCACCAGGTCGACGGCGCTCATCCTCGCGGTCAGGTCGTCGGTGACGCCGACCACCAGCGAGGCCTTGCCCTCCTCGCGCGCGATCAGCACGACGGCGCCGGAGCCGATCTCCTTCTTCAGCGCGTCGACCATGCCCTTGAGCTCTCGCGCC
>CAZZLX010000088.1:0-9862 GCA_964655235.1 uncultured Rhizobium sp. | reverse complement strand
AAGCCGGGCTCCACGGGCCTGCCGATGTTCGGCGTCGAGGCCGCGGTGGTGAAGTGGGCCTATGGCACTCTCTCGGCCCGCTCGATGGTGCCGGAAGCCGCCTATGCGCTGATCCGCGACAAGGTCCGCGCCGCCATCGCGCGGCGAAAGGACTACAAGGCGAAGGCGCTGAAGGGACCGATCGAGCTCGAGGTCACGATGAAGCACCGGCTGCCGGTCGAGTACCTCGCCTACCTCAAATGCTTCAAGCGGACCGACGCCTACACCATCCGCTATGTCGGCGACGACATGGAGGACGTCAGCAAGGCCCTGATGTTCATGCTGATGTACAACCCGTCGAATCCCTGATCCCATGCCGAAGATCGATCTCGCAGCGGTTCCTGCGCGCAAAGGCTCGGGCTATCCCAAGCCCTTCGACTTGCCTTCTGCCGACCGCGTGCGCCAACGCGTCGGCAATGCCGGCGGCCTCGTCGATTTCGGCGTCAACCTCGTGCGGTTGCCGCCGGGCGCCTGGTCCAGCCAGCGCCACTGGCATTCGCACGAGGACGAATTCGTCTATGTGATCGGAGGCGAGCTGACATTGGTCGAGGATGCCGGCGAGACCTTGCTGCGGGCGGGCGATTGCGCCGCTTTTCCGAAGAACTCGGGCAACGGCCACCACCTGATCAACAGGTCGAGCGCGACCGCGGTCTATCTCGAAGTCGGCTCACGCCAACCCGACGACCTGACCACCTGCTCCGACATCGACATGATGAGCGCCAATGCCGATGGCCGCTTCGTCCGCAAGGACGGCACCCCCTACTAGCGTCGGAACTTGAGATCGACGCCGGCTGCCTTCCAATCGGCTTCCATGAGGTCGAGATCCGTCTCGCCCGAGGGCCTCGCCTTGGTGGGACGGATCGGGCGCTGCGGCTCGACGTCGCGGCGATATATCCCCAGCAGACGGCGCATCTCGACCAGCGGCTCCGGATTGTCGTCGACGCGGAAGTCGATGTCCGGGTAGTCCTCGGTCGTCACCAGCTGGATCGCTGCCGACTGCCGGCCCCGGCGATCGCCGCCTGCCGTCTGGCCGGCGTCCAGCGCCGTCAGCATCCGTTCCGGCAGGGCCAGCCCGCCGCCCTTCAGGAAGCTCTCGAAGGTCGTCTCGACCACCTGCGCGTTCGACAGCATATTTCCGGCAACACTGAAGCCGTCGCCCGGCTTGTCGCCGGCCCAGTCGACGCAGTTGCGCCCGGTCCACGCGGCCGTGCGGCCATGGCGGTCGACGGCGTGCACCTGGCGGAGATGGCGTCCCTCATCGGCGAGCAGGGCGACCTCGATCGCCGCCGCCGGCTCGACGTCGCGCTCGATCAGGTCGAGGATCTTCGGCCCCAGGTACCAGTTGGAGATCGACTGGGTGCAGACCGCGCCGACCCCGGCGCGCACGAACGGGCAGCGCGACCCCACCGCGAGCGAGCGCGTGGTGACGGCGGCGGCGAAGGCGCCGCTCGCCCGGTCGAACGCCACGATGGACCAGGTCATTCTCGTTTCCCCTAGATGAGTTCTGCGAAGGCGCGGACGGTCATCGACGTCGCCCCCCGCGCCTTGATCGGCACGGCAAAGAAGCGGAAGCGCTTCCCGATCAGCCGGTCGAGGCCGACCAGGTTCTCGGAGATCAGGATATCGCGTTCGAGCAGGCGCGAATGCACCGGCGATCTGGCGTCGCCCGGCGCGTCCGCGCTGCCGGCATCGACCGCGTAGAGCTTGGCACCGTCCGCGATCAGCCGATCGACCACATCGGCGCCGATCGCCGGGTGAGCGCCATAGCGCTCCGTGCCCCAGTGTTGATCCCAGCCGAAATTGAACAGCACCGCGTGGCCCGCGAGGCTCTGCGCCGGCAGGACGTCGGCGCCGACGACAGCGCGATCGGACCGCCCGCGGCAGTCGACGACCAAGCCCGGAAGGATCACGTCGTCGAGGCTCAAGGCCGAGATGTCCCGCATCTCTGGCCAACGGCAATACGGTGCATCGAGGTAGGTGGCGATCGCGGTCGGGAACGACACCTCGGTCGTCTCGAACCCGACGCCGGCCGGATTCATCGCCGCCGACTCTGCATGAGTGCGGACGACGGCGAGCTTGACGGTCTCGTCGCGGAACGATCCGTCCGGCATCCTCCGCCGGATTCCGGGCATGCCGTCGTGAAAGGTCTGGGAGAGATCGACGAAGCGGGAGGAAGTCATTTATGGGCGCATTGATCGTTGGCGGGACTTTCGCACGTCGCTGGTTCGGAAACACGCTTGACAGGTAAAGAACAAAACAAGAACATTCGAACGATCACTCGCTCGGAGGTTTCGGTGGCTGCTTCCCGCTTTCCCCGGCCAAAGGTGTCATGGGCGCAGCATCCTGCCCCCATGGTTCCGTCTCGCGCCGAGGTCGAAGCTCTCATTCGTAGGGCATTTCCAGAACTCGAGCTGGCGGCGGAATTACTCAGCTTGATCCGTCCCTGCATTCACCTCTGGCCGGGCGTCGCGATCGAACCGACACCGAATAGTCTGCGCCTCGGCGGCCTGCCCTTCGCGCCCGAAGACTGGATCTGGCCGCTCGTGAACGGGGAGCCGATGCAGCTCGTCGCGGAATTCGACTGCGCCGCACTGTCGAAGTTTGCGGCGGCTGCGGAATTGCCGCCCGATGGAACGCTCGCGTTCTTCGGCGGACCCGATCTCAGCTACGACACGACCTTCACTGCCGGCCCCGAAAGAGCGGCCGTGTTTCATTGGCCGGCTGGAACGCCACTGCATCTTGCAGAAGCACCTCCGGGTCTCGTCATCTTGCCGCTCAGCGGCGTGCAACCGATCGAAGTCTACGAGTTGCCAGGGGCCAACGATCCCCGGCGACCGAAATTTATCGGCACAAATACTACTCGCGCTTCCGAGCAGGTTGATAAGTACTACAAGCTTCAAGAACTGATGGAAGGCCGCTCTTCCGATCAACGATATGCGCCTCGCCGCACGCCGACCAAGCTTCTGGGTTGGCCCGGTTTCTTGAGATACCACCCGGAGGCACCGCCGACACCGCCAAGACTGCTTCTGAGAGTCGGTGAATACGACAACGGTGAAGTTGAGCGCACATGGATCGGCACGGGCTCCAGTACCTTCACTATCGAGGAGGCGGCGCTGTCGGAATTCCGGTTCGACCTCATTTCTATGAGTAGCAACATTTCTTTGCCGCTCGATAGGAGGAGTACCTTTCCTCTCCCGCCAGCATGGCCACGCAAGAGCATCGAGCAGGCGATCGCGAACAATTACCCCGACGAAATCGGCAGGCCCCTCGCAGCGCAGATCCGTCCCGGCGTACTTCTTTGGCCGCGGTCTGGTCCCGCCGACCCGACGGTCTCGCGCCTCGGTGGCAAACCGCTTGCGCCGCCAGATTGGGAGTGGCCCGTCTACAACGAAGAACCTATGCTTTTCGTCGCACAGATAAACTGCGCCGACCTCAAAGGCGAAGCGGCTGAGCTGCTGCCGCGCGACGGCATGCTCTCGTTCTTCGCGGACCCGGACATGGTGAACGGAGCCGACTTTGGCGGTAGCGATGAGTGCTGCGCGGTGTTCCACTGGCCAGCCAGCACCGAGCTCGTGCCGCACGACCCGCCGGAGGAAGATATCGAGATCCTGCTTCCGGCCGGCGTCGAATTTCTAGAGACCTATACGCTCCCCCACACACTGCCCGACGTCCCTGCTGGACGCGGCGCTGATTGGGACTTTCACGTCGACTATCTCCATACCCATGGCATTGTTGCGCAGCCCAGGGGCCGGCAGCCGGACATGTCCTACTCGACACAGCTTCTCGGTTGGCATTCTCCGGTGCAGGGCCAGCTTTACAGCTGCGAGGGCCCGGAGTGGCGTCTCCTTCTTCAGGTTGGTGTCTACGACAATGGCAAGAAGGCTCAATGGTGGGGCGGTGGCGGCGCGATCTACTTCATGATCTCGGAAGAGGATCTGCTCGCGCGCCGGTTCGACCGCGTGTTCTTCGAAGCTCAGTTTACCTGACCTGCTACCGCCGCCGCTGCCTCAGCACGACGTAGAGGCCGCTGCCGACGATGATGATCCCGCCGAGCCAGGTCCAGACGTCGGGAGCGTTGCCGAAGACGACATAGCCGATGATGACGGCGGCGACGAGCTGGACGTAGGTGAAGGGCTGCAGCAGCGAGGCCGGCGCCAGCTCGAGCGCCTTGATCAGCATGAAATGGCTGCTGGCGCCGAGGAAGCCCGACAGCGCCATCAGGATCCAGCCCTGCGTGTCCGGCCAGCGCCAGATGAACGGTGCCGCCACGGAGGTCAGCACCAGCCCGAGCAGGCCCGAATAGAACAGCGAGGTCAGCTGCGGGTCGGCGCCGCCGAGGCGGCGCGTCGCGATCTGGAAGGCGGCATACAGCAGCGCCACGCAGAGCGGCAGCACCGCGGCCCAGCTCATCACGCCGAAGCCGGGCCGGATGATGACGAGCACGCCGATGAATCCCAGGACGACCGCGACCCAGAGCGAGGCCGGCACCTTCTCCTTCAAGAGCGGCGCGGAGAGCGCGACCACGAAGAGCGGCCCGGCGAAGCTAATCGCCTCGACCTCGGCCAGCGGCAGCGCCGAGAGGGCAGCCACGAACATCAGCGTGGATGCGATCATCAGGACCGAGCGCAGCGCCTGAAGGCCCGGCCGTCTCGTATGAAAGAGACCGCGCCACCCACCCGGCCGCACAGCGGCGAAAGCGAGGATCGTGATGTTGGCGAAGAAGAACCTGGCCCAGACGACCTCCGGCACCGGAAAGTCTCGGGTCAGGTACTTGTTGACGCCGTTCATCATGGCGAAGCCGATCACCGTCGCGATCACGAGAAGGATCGCGCGAAGGCCCGCGCTGGGGTTGGCGGACGACGGCTGGGAGGTCACGGAGGCGACGCTATCATGATGTACCTGCGTTCACGCACTCGTGTCGACAGGGGGCGGAACGAGGGTCCAGAATTCCGGTCCCCTCCCGGAGATCTCGCATGATCCGCACGCTCCCGACATTGGCGCTTTTTTCGGCACTCGCGTTCGTATCGGCCGCGCAGGCCGCCGGCCTCGAGCGCCTCTACGTCTTCGACTGCGGCGAGGTTGCGGCGCCCGACCAGTCGCGCTGGTCGCCCGGCGTCAATGTCGGAAAGTCGATCACCAACTCCGACAACTGCTACCTGATCCGCCACGAGCGCGGCCTGCTGCTCTGGGACACGGGCTACCCCGACGCGCTCGCCGACCAGCCGAACGGCGCCTCCGGCCCGACCGGCACGTCGAAACGGAAGTCGAAGCTCGTCGACGACCTCGCCAAGCTGGGCGTCAAGCCGGCCGACATCCGCTTCGTCGCGATCTCGCATACCCATGGCGACCATATCGGCAACCTCGACAAGTTCCCGGCCTCGACCCTGCTGATGCAGGCGGCCGAATACGCCTTCGCCTTCGAAGGCAAGCCGACGCCCTTCCCGGCGAGCCAGGCAGTCACCCGGCTCGACGGCGATCACGACGTCTTCGGCGACGGCTCGGTCACGATCGTCTCCACCCCGGGACATACCCCGGGACATCAGTCGCTGGCGCTCAAGTTGCCGAAGACCGGCTTCGTGCTGCTATCGGGCGATGCGGTCCACTTCAAGGACAACTGGGACAACAAGCGCGTTCCCAGCATGAACGTCGACAAGGACAAGACCGTCGCCTCGATGAGCCGCCTGGAGGCGATGTTGGCTCAGAACAAGGGCCAGCTCTGGATCAACCACGACAAGCCGCAGAGCGACGGCATGAAGCGCGCGCCCGAGTTCTACGAATGAGCGTTCGACGAGTGAGTTGAAACGAAACGTGGCCCGGGGGAGGATCGCGCCGCCGCCCCCTCTCTTTCCCTCCCCGAGGCCGTTTCATGAAAATCACTGGCATCCGCACGGTCGTTGTGAACGCCGAAATGCGGAACTGGGTCTTCGTCAAGGTCGAGACCGACCAGGACGGCCTCTACGGCTGGGGCGAGGCGACGCTTGAATGGAAGACGCGCGCCGTAGTCGGCTGCGTCGAGGATCTCGTGCCGCTGATGCTCGGACGCGACCCGCGCGACATCGAGAACGCGGTCCGCGCCATGACCAAGCACGGATTCTGGAAGCTGGGGGTGATCGGCCGTTCCGCGATCGCCGGCATCGAGCAGGCGCTCTGGGACATTTTCGGCAAGTCGGTGGGTCTGCCCGTATGGCGCCTGCTCGGCGGCAAGACCCGCGACCGCGTGCCCGTCTACACCCATCTCGGCATGGGCAACATGAACGCGGTCTACGACCAGAAGGAACGCTCGCAGCTCCAGAACCTAGTCGCCCAGATCCTGTCCAAGGGCTACAAGGCCTTCAAGGTCGTGTTCCCGTTCTACATGGCCTACACGCTGGATCCCAAGTCGATGGCGAGCGTCGACGGTTGGATGCGCACATTGCGCGAGGCCGCGGGCGAAGCGACCGAGATCATGATCGACTTCCACGGCAAGTGCGCCTCGGTGGCGCTCGCCGTCCAATGCATCGAGATGCTGGCTCCATATCGCCCGATGTTCGCCGAGGAGCCGGTTCAGCCGGGCGACGCGCTCGCGATGAAACAGATCTCCGAGCGCACCAAGGTTCCGATCGCGACGGGCGAGCGGCTGATCGACCGCCGCGACTTCGAGGAGCTCTGCCAGCTGCGCGCGATCACGATCATGCAGCCCGACCTCTGCCACTGCGGCGGCATCTGGGAAGGGCGCAAGATCGCGGCGATGGGCGAGACCGCGATGATGGGCGTGGCGCCGCACAATCCGCTCGGCCCCATCGCCGGCGTCTCGGCGCTGCACTTCGACATCGCGACGCCCAACGTCATCATCCAGGAGGAGATGGTCGGTGCCGTTCCCTGGTATGGCGAGGTCGTTCAGGGCCCGATCAGGATGGTGGACGGCGCGTGGCAAATCCCGGAGGCGCCAGGGCTCGGCGTCGAGGTCGACGAGCGCGTCGCCGCCAAGCACCCGTTCAAGCAGGAGATCATCCACTCCGTTGAGGCGAGGCTCCCCGACGGCACCATCGTGGACTGGTGATCGCCGCTACATGTGGCGCGGCGACGTGGTGATCACCGGCTCGGGCGACTTGAGGCTGTCGATGCTCCAGGAGCCCGGGCCCGCGACCATCAGGTAGAGGAAGATGAAGCATTAGAGGATCGCGGCATCCCCCATGTTCAGCATGGGGAAGAACGACTGCGGCGCGTGCGCCATGAAGTAGGCGACCGCCATGAAGCCCGCGAGCACGAAGGCCACCGGCCGGGTGCAGAGGCCAATCAGGATCAGCGCTCCACCGACCACCTCGAGCACGCCGGCGAGGCCCATCAGCGAGAACAACGTGATGCCGGCCATCTGCGGGTCGGCGGGAAAGCCGAACAGCTTCGCCGTGCCGTGCTCGATGAACAGCAGGGCGGTCATGATCCGCAAGACCGCCAGCATCAGCGGCGTCCAGGACGAAAGGCCGGCGAACGCGTTCATCGCGATGTCTCCTTCTTGAAAGTCGCCCGCTTGGAGGTCATTGGGCGGTGACGCCGCCATCCATAACCAGCGACGAGCCGGTCATGAAGGCGGATTCGTCGGACGCCAGGAACACGATCCCGTTGGCGATGTCTCCGGCAGTCCCGAACCGCCCGATCGGATGGGTCGCTAGCCCCTGCTGGCGCGCGGCGTCCATGTCGTTGCTGCCGGCATAGCGGGCGCGGGTGCGGAACGTCTCCTCGCCCATGTCGGTCTCGATCACGCCCGGATGGATGGAGTTGACGCGGATTCGATACTTCTTGCGAGCGAACTCGAGCGCCGTCGACTTGCTGAACATGGTCACCCCGCCTTTCGTCAGCGAATAGAGCGGCGCCAGCGGCGAACCGACCAGGCCTGCGGTCGACGACACGTTGATCACCGACCCGCCGGTGGCACTGGACTTGGCCCGTTCCTTCATCGCCGGCAACGACAGCTTGGTGCCGAGGAAAACGCCGGTCAGGTTGACGTCGCAGAGCTTCCGCCACTCCTCCAGCGTTGCCTCCTCGCTGGTCTTGCCGAGGAACAACCCGGCATTGTTGACCAGGATGTCCAGGCCGCCGTACCTGGAAACCGCGTCGGCGACGATCTGGTTCCAGCTGGCTTCCGAAGTGACGTCGAGCCGCCCGTAAAGCGCCTTGCCGCCAGCCGCCTGGATCTCGCGGGCGACCGCCTTCCCGCCCTCGTCCAGCACATCGCCCAGCACGACCGCCGCACCGGCCTTCGCCAGCCGCCGGGCAGCCTCCGCGCCGATGCCGCGCGCGGCTCCCGAAACGAGAGCGACCTTTCCTTCGAGCCGAGCCATCCGCGATCTCCTGATGCTGGGGATGCAAGGACGCTAGCAGCTTCGCCGGGTCGAACCTTATCCATGTGAACGATCATGGAACTGGCGTTCCCGTACAGATGTTTAGCGGCCAACCAAGGAGACTCCTCCCATGAAGAAATCCCTCCTCGCCGGCGTGGCGATTCTCGGTCTCGGCCTCCTCGCCGACCCGCTCCTCGCACAGGGCACGCCGCAGACCGTCGCCCTGATCAAGGTCGACGTGACCAAGCTCGCCAGCGGCTATCGGGCGAGCAAGATCATCGGCGGCACGGTGGTGAACGAAGCCAACGAGACCGTGGGCAAGGTCGACGAGCTGCTGATCGGCGCCGATGGCCGCACGCCCTATGCGGTGCTTTCGGTCGGCGGCTTCCTCGGTCTCGGCGACCGGCTCGTCGTGGTGCCGTATGACAGCCTCAAGATGGCGGCGAACAAGATCATGCTGCCGGGGGCGACAAAGGACGCGCTGAAGGCATTGCCGGAGTTCAAGTACGCCCGCGGCTGAGCCTTTTTCCCGCCTCAGTTCAGCCCCGCAAATGCCTCCGGAATCCGTAAAATCCCTCGCAGGATCGTGAACCCGCGTGTCGTTCCAGAAGCGTGTTCGGATCGGATCGCGCTTAGGGCGCGCAGAGGGAGGAAGACGTGGAAAAGTCGCGCGGATACCGGGGTCTGACGGCGGCGGCAGGCCTTCTGAGCCTCGTGTTGCTGAGCGGGCCGGCGCTGGCCGAGGGCGCCGATGCGGCCCCCAATCCCGAGCGCGACGCCCGCGGCCGTCCGCTGCGCAACAACCCGCAGACCCCGCCGATCCAACGCCAGGCGCGCCCCGAGGACCAGCAGCGCCAAGCGCGTCCGGAAGACCAGCAGCGCGACCGCGATGCCTACCGCCAGCGCCGCGAGTCACGGGAGCAGCAGCGCGGCTCGGAGGAACGCGCGCGGACCGAGCAGCGCCTGCGGGAGCAGCGCGAGGCGGAACAGCGCGCCCGCGAGCAGCGGGTGGTCGAGGAGCGTCGGCGGAACGAGGAACGCGCCCGCGAGCAGCGCTTCGGCGATCGTCGCGACGATGGACGCCGGGACGACGGGCGCCGCGACGACTGGCGCCGCGACCGCGACTGGCGCGACCGCGACGGCCATCCGCCGCGCTGGGTCGATCGTCGCTGGTACGGCCCCACCTATGCCGCGCCGTACGGCCGCTATGTCTGGGTCGGTGGCCATCCTTACGAAGTGCGTCCCGACCGGCGCCGGGTGTACCGCAACGTCGTGGTCCTGCGCCCCTATGGGCCCTGGTACTATGGTTACGGCCGCTACTATCGCGACGTCGACGCCTATCGCTGGCTCGGCCTGACGGCGATCACCTTCGCGATGATCAACTACCTGAACGAGGCGCAGCTGCGCGCCCTCGAAGACGCCCAGATCGCCGCGACGACCGCCCCCATCGGCGCGCCGATCATGTGGACGGATTCAGGTGCGCAGGGCACCGTCGTCGCCACCCG
>CAZZLX010000087.1:0-10076 GCA_964655235.1 uncultured Rhizobium sp. | reverse complement strand
GGCGCCTGCGGCCTGCCGAACGTCGCGGCGACGTGCCTGGTCAGCGCGTCCTCGTCGTGCTCGCATTCGAAGATCTCGAGGGCGACCTTGTGCGGCGAGGCTTCGGCCGCATCGATGAGGCCGGCGATGCGGCGCTGCGCGACCAGCAGCCCCTTCTGGCGGACGATGAACAGCAGGCGCCGGTGGCCGAGCGCGATCAGGCGCCCGGCGGCTTCCGCCATGGCGCCGCGGTTGTCGAAGGAGACGAGGTCGACGCGCTCGTTGCGGACCACGCGGTCGACGACGACGACCGGCGTTCCGGACCGCTGGATCAGCTGGAACGTCGTCTCCGAGTTGAGGCCGGGGATCAGGATCAGGCCGCCGATCTTGTACTTGAGCAGCGCGCCGACGCGCTCGACCTCGTGGCTGGAGTCGCGCCGGCTCAGGACCTGCAGGAGCTCGAAGCCGCGATCGGAGCCGATCTCCTCGAAGGCGTTCACCAGCGCCGAGAAATACGCGTTCGAGGTATGCGGCACGCAGAGCCCGACCATGTTCGAGCGCCGCTTGCGCAAGCCGTGGGCGAGCAGGTTCTGGGAATAGCCGAGCGTGTCGATCGCCTTCAGCACGCGGACGCGCCGGGCCTCGCTGACCGAGGCCGGCGCGTTCAGCACGTTCGATACCGTTCCGACCGAGACGCCGGCCTGCTCGGCGACGTCGAGAATGGTCGGCCGCTTCCCCTGCACCACGCCCCCGAATTGTCCGCGATCAGAAGCTACGACCCGACCACACTCGCCGAGCCATGGTCAACGATGGTCACGTATACTCGGTCGCGCTTAACCGAGGAGACGTGCATGGCCGTTCGTCCCATCGTGCGCGCCGGCGATCCGGTGCTCGCGCGCATCGCCGACCCGGTCGCCGATCCCGCCGCCGACGACGTGGCGCTGCTGGTCGCCGACATGATCGACAGCCTGCACGCGGTCGGCGGCGGCGGCCTGGCCGCGCCGCAGATCGGCGTCTCCAAGCGCTTGATCATCTACTTCACCAGCCCGGCCGGGCTGACCGACTGGCCGGACGACGGACCGATCGGCATGACGGTTCTGGTCAATCCCGAGATCCAGCCGGTCGGCGACGCGGAGTGGACCAACTGGGAGGGCTGTCTCTCGATGCCGGGCATGCGCGGCCGCGCGACGCGGTGGCAGCGGGTGCGCCTGACCGCCTCCGATCTCGACAGCAACCGCACGACGCGCGTCGTCGCCGGCAAGCAGGCGCGGACCGTGCAGCATGAATACGACCATCTCGACGGCCGCCTCTATCCGACGCGCATGAGCGATGCCTCGACGCTGGGCTATCTCGACGAGCTGGTCCGCTCGGGCCAGGTGCCGGCCTACACGCCGAACAAGCCGAAGGAGTACCTTCGCGGCCAGGACGCGCTGATCGCGCGGTTGAAGCGCGTGGGGTGGACGGCGGAGAGCTGACGACGCGAGCACCGCGTCAGAACCGGACCGAGCCCAGGTCCGGTAGTCGTGCGATCAGCCGCACGAGGTCGATCTGCCGGTTGACCCCGGTCTTGGAGAGGATGCTCTTGATCTGCGAGCGGATCGTCGAGAGCCGCACGCCCCGCTGTCCCGCGATCTCCTGCAGGCTCCGTCCTTCCATGAGGCAGGTGGTGACCTCGGTCTCGGCCGGCGTCAGGTCGAAGGTGCGCTGAACCAAGCTGGCGCTTTCGAGCGGGCGCCAGTCGAGCTCGTGGATCACGACGAGCGCCCTCCCGCAGGCCGCGGCG
Source organism: uncultured Rhizobium sp. (assembly GCA_964655235.1). GTDB lineage: Bacteria > Pseudomonadota > Alphaproteobacteria > SHVZ01 > SHVZ01 > SHVZ01. The sequence continues at coordinate 8,314 of CAZZLX010000087.1, read as the reverse complement.
CAGTCGGGGGCGCAGGTCCGGAGCGGCCGGACGATCAGGACCAGGGGCTGGCCCCCGGACGGGCGCGAGACGGTGACGATCCGGCTCTCGCGCCAGGGGGCCGCCGGCATCAGCAGCGCGTCCCGGATCGTGGCGCGGAGACGCCTGGTCTCCGCAGGCGTGCTGGTTTCCAGGAGCTGGCGTGACTGGGTGAGCCCGTCCTTCCGGTCGAGAATCCGCCGCGCCGGGCCATTGACGGTCGTGAGGGTTCCCGCCGTGTCGACGATGACGACCGGGAGCGGCAGGCGGGAGAGGGCGGCCTAGAGCGTGAGCGCCGACTCTCCCGGGAGTGACCAAGACGGATATCGCTACACGCAAGGATCTTCCTTGGAGTTCCCTGGCATTCCTGGATCTGATGCGTGGGCGAGCGATGGGGGTTCCATCAGGCCAGAAGGTCGCTGAATGCTTGGGAGTAAAGGCGTCTCCCCCGCCGAGATACAGGTTCCCTCGCCAACAGGAGGGAGGGAAGTGCCACCTGCACTTCTGAGCGACACGCCGCTCCTCTTCTACATCCTGCGTGAGGCTGACGTCCGCGAGGAGGGGCGTCGGCTCGGTCCGGTCGGAAGGAGTATCCTCGCCGAAGTCTTCTGCGGGCTTCTCTGGTACGACGAGACTTCGTTCCTGCACGCCCAACCCTCATGGCGGCCCTGGGCTGCGGGATCTGCTGCGAAGAAGTTCACGATGTCGCATTTTCTCAAGTTCGCGTATCCGGTGTTGTCGGATCCTCTTTGAAAGGGTGAGTTCCCGGGCATACGGAAGGCGAGCCAGCCTTAGGCGAAATTGGTAAAGTCGGGCGCATGAGCAAAGGTAAGCAGCTTCGCGGCAAGATCGAGACCTCCGGCCTCGTGCACGTCATGGCGGCGCATTCGCCGCTGTCGGCGAGGCTGGCGGAGGAGGCGGGATTCGACGGTCTCTGGGCGTCGGGCTTCGAGCTTTCAGCGCTCTACGGTCTTCCGGATGTCAGCCTTATCTCGATGACCCAGCATCTCGAGATGCTGCGCGCGATCGCGGACCAGACATCGCTCCCGATCGTTGCGGACATCGACACCGGGTTCGGGAATGCGGTCAACGTCGTCCACGCGATCCGGCAGTACGAACGTGCCGGTGCCGCGGCCGTGGTGATCGAGGACAAGAGCTTCCCCAAGGTCACGAGCCTCGTCGCCGGCGGCCGCCAGGATCTCATTCGCGTCGAGGAGTTCCAGGGCAAGATCGCCGCGGCGCTGGCGACCCGCTCAGACCCCGGTTTCCTGGTGATCGCGCGCACAGAGGCGCTGATCGCCGGTCTCGGCCAGGACGAGGCGTTGAAGCGTGCGGCCGCATACGAGGCGGCCGGCGCCGACATGATCCTGGTCCACTCCAAGCAGAAGACGCCGGACGAGGTCGAGAGCTTCATCAGTGCCTGGACGGGCAAAGCGCCGATCGTGCTGGTGCCGACCGCCTATCCCGAACTGAACGCGGAGCGGATCAGGGCGCTCGGCAAGATCGGCATGGTCATCTACGGCAACCACGCGATCCGGGCGTCGGTCACGGCGATGAAGGACGTCTTCGCGCGCATCCTCGCCGACGGTGGCATCCACAAGGTCAACAGGGACATCGTTTCGGTCGAGGAGATCTTCCGCCTGCAACGCATGGATCAGGTCAAGGAAACCGAGAAACGCTTCCTGAAGTGAGCCACATGGAACACGGCGCGGAAAGGCCACTGGGAAGGCTGACCCGGCGCAGCTAACGGCCTGGCGTCTCCTTTCCGGGTGATTGCAGGCCCGTATCCGCAGTATCGGCCGACCGGGGTGACAACCTCTGACCGGACTCGAGGCCGCGATAGGCGGCGTCCCAATAGGCGGACAGGGTCAAGCGGGCGCGGTCGGCCGCGCGGCTCCACGTCATCGAAGCGGTGTTCATTCAATTCTCCGGAATTGGAACGGAAACGCGGGAAATTCGCTCCGGTTCCGCCCGCCGGCTGATGATCGCCAAATCCCGCCGATTGCGACCGATGCGACCTGGCTCGTCGAGCCCAGACAATAACCTGCGTTACTCCTTCACTTTTCTCGCGCGGCGGCAGGAACGTGGCGTTCCGGATCGTGTTGCTGATCCGCGCACGATCCATTGAACGCGCGCGACGAACATGGAGAATTCGCATGGGCCGCTCGATCATCCTATGGCTCCTCGGCGTGCCGATCCCGATCATCATCCTGATCGCTCTTTTCACGCGCTGACCTCGAAGGATCGGAGAGACACGGCATGACCACGCACGAGCTCCCGCTCGCCATGGAGCGCGGCTATTTCAACCCCTCGGTCGGGAAAGGCCTTTCGTGGGGAGCGATCATCGCCGGCTCGGTCGGCGCCGGTGCGCTGTTCCTCGTCCTCATCGCTCTCGGAACCGGCCTCGGCCTCTCGACGATCTCGGCGTGGCCGAATGTCGGTACGTCCGCCACCGCCTTCGGGCTCGGCGCGGCGCTCTGGATGATCATCGCACACGCGGTGGCGTCGGCCGGCGGCGGCTATCTCGCCGGCAGGCTTCGTGCCCGCTGGCTCGGCGTCGATGCCAACGAAGCGTATTTCAGGGACACGGCCCATGGGTTCCTCGCCTGGGCCTTGTGCGCGGTGGTCGGTGCGAGCGCCCTTGCGGGGGTCGCGACACTGGTGACCACGGCAGGTATGACTGCCGGCGGCGTGGCTGCGGCGACGGCAGCCGGCAACAGCCAGAACGCCTCGTTCCGAGATCCGCTTTCGTATTCCGTCGATTCGCTGTTCCGATCCGACCGTCCGGTCACCGACGCCACGTCGGATCAGCGCTCGCGAAGCGAAGCCGGGTCGATCCTCGCCAATACCCTCGGCAATCGCGGCGACCTGAGCACCGCCGACCGCACCTATCTCGGCCGCATGGTCGCGGCCCGGACCGGGTTGAGCCAGGCCGACGCCGAGCGGCGCGTGGACGAGGTAATGGTCCAGGCACGCGCCACTGCCGACGCGGCTCGAAAGGCTGCAGCGGCCCTGGCGATCTGGTCCGTCGTAGCGGCTCTGGTCGGCGCGCTCTGCTCGAGCTTCGCGGCTGCCTGCGGCGGGTGCCATCGCGACGAGGTCCCGAGCGCAGCCCTTCCCGAGTCGACGGTTTTGCGTCGTACCTAAGGCAACACGTCAGGCTAGGGCGCGACGCGCCTCAACAGCGCGGCGCGCTTCGCCTGGAATGTCGGCGCTTCGAGCGCCGAGGGGTTGACGACCGACGCCGGCAGCTCGCCGCGCGAGAAGCCACGCAATTCGTGCGCGATGACCGCCAGCACGTCGCGACGGAGCTCGTAGGTGTCGCAGACCGCGTGCGGCGTCAGCACGACGTTGTCGAGAAGCGTCAACGGCTCGCCCTTGGGCACGGGTTGCGTCTCGAAGACGTCGATGCCGGCGGAAGCGATCCGCCGTTCCTTGAGGGCCTGGGTCAGCGCCGCCTGGTCGACGATCGGGCCGCGCCCGACATTGACGAAGGTCGCGTCCCGCCGCATCAGCGCGAACTCGCGGGCACCGATCATGCCGCGCGTCTCTGCCGTCAGCGGCGCGCAGACGGTGACGAAGTGGCTTTCAGCCAGAAGCCGGTCGAGCGGCACGGCCTCGGCACCGATGCGAGCGGCGCGCTCGGGCGTGAGCCTCGGCGAGTATGCCAGGACCCGCATCCGGAACGGCGCGCAGATCCGGATCAGCTCGCCGCCGATGCGGCCGGGGCCGATGATGCCGAGGGTCTTGCCGTAGATCTCGCGGCCGCGGTGATGCTGGCGGTCGTCCCAGCGGCCCTCGCGGGTCAGGCGGTCCTGGGCGACCATGTTGCGGGCGGCGGCCAGCATCAGCGCCAGCGCGCCGGCGGCGGTACCCTCGGTCAGCGCATCCGGAACGTTGAACAGCACGACGCCGTGGCGGGTCAGCGCCTCGATGTCCATCTTGTCGACCCCGACGCCGGCCCGCGCCACGACGGTCAGCCGCTCCGCCGCCGGCGCGATCGAGGCCTCCGGCAGATACTGCCCGAGCATCAGCAGCATGTCGGCGTCCCGCAGGTCCTCGGGCCGGACCGCGGCGGTCTGCGGCGCGGCCGGCAGCAGCGTCAGATCGAGCAGGTCCGACAGCGGATCGAAGACCTCGAAGCCGATGTCTCTCGGCCGGTCGGTGCCGATCGTGTGCAGGTAGTCGCCGCTGGCGACGATGCGGATGCGTCCGCCCACTAGAAGCGCTCGGCCCAGCCGCTCTTGAACAAGGGGAGGAAGGCGTCCTTGTCGAAGGGGTGGGCGAGCGCCACCTCGGGCCGGAACTCGCCGACGCCGAGGCCCGGGCGATCCGGGATGTCGTAGTGGCCGCCGACTGGCCTCGGCGCGTGGTCGAGCAGGTCGAAGCGCATGGCGACGTCGTACTCGCAGAAGCTCTCCTGCATGACGAAGTTCGAGGTGCAGGCGTCGAGCTGGACCGCGGCGGCGGTCGCCACCGGGCCGAACGGATTGTGGAAGGAGACCGGGATGTAGGCGGCGTCGGCGATTGCGGCGATCTTCTTGCCTTCGAGGATGCCGCCGACATGGATCAGGTCCGGCTGCAGCACGTCGACCTCGTTGGTGGAGAGCAGCGACTGCAGCAGGTAGCGGCTAGTGCAGCGCTCGCCGGTCGCGAGTCTTGCCTTGATGGCGCGCCCGACGGCGGCGAGGGCGCCATGATTGTCGGCGTCGACTGGCTCTTCCATCCAATAGAGATTGTAGGGCTCGAGCTTCTGGCAGACGTCGACGGCGGCACCGACGCTGAAGCGGCCATGCGCATCGATCAGGACCTCGACGTCCGGACCCACGCCCTGGCGCACGGCGGCTACCAGGTCGACCGCCTTGCGGATATCGGCGGCCGCCGGGTCGCGGCCGGAATCGCCGAACGGATCGAATTTGAGGCCGCGATAGCCTTTCTTCGCCACGGCGGCGGCGGCCTTCTCCATCTCGGCCGGCGTCTTCGCCTGGCCGTACCACGCATTGGCATAGGCGGGCAGCCGGTCGTACATGCGCCCGCCGAGGAGATCGTAGACCGGCCGGTCGAGCGCCTTGCCGACGATGTCCCACATCGCCATCTCGATCGCGGCGATGGCGCTGTTGATGATGGGGCCGCGCATGAACTCGTTGCGGAGCATGTCGTTGAACAGGCGCTCGATCGAGAAGGCGGACGAGCCGATGATGTAGCGGTGTGCCAGCTGGTCGATCGCCGCGGCGACCGCCTGAGGCTGGTATTCGAGCGAGCCTTCGCCGACGCCGGCGATCCCGTCGTCGGTCTCGACATGGGCGAAGACGCAGTTGCGCCAGCGCATGCCGACGACGTAGGCGGTCACCTTGGTGATGCGGCAGGCGCGGCGCGTCGCCTTGGCGGCGGGAAGGACCGGGCTCATCCGCGCAGCAGCGTCGGCAAGCCGGTGGAGAGCACCGGGAAGAACACCAGGAGCAGGATCACGCCGATCTCCGCGTAGAAGAAGAGGGCGAGCTCCGACCAGAGCTGGCGGAGCGTGATGTTGCCGATCTTGCAGGCGACGAACAGGCAGATGCCGACCGGCGGCGATATCAGGCCCAGGGTGACGCTGACGATCATCACCATGGAGAAGTGGATGTCGTCGATGCCCATGCTGCGGGTGATCGGCAGCAGGAAGGGAGCAAGCAGCAAGAGCGCCGGCCCGGCGTCGAGCGCGAGGCCGATGATGAGCAGGGCGAAGACGCAGACCAGGAGGAACAGGGTAGGCGAGCCCTTGAACAGGCTCACGACGCTGGCGAGGCCTTCGGCAATGCCGCCGACGATCAGCACGTAATTGACGATCTCGACCGCCGCGATCAGCAGGAACAGGCCGGCCGTGAGGCGTGCTGCGCTCCGCATCGCATGCATCATGTCGCCGAAGGTCAGGTTCCTGAACACGACGACGCCGAGGAAGGCCGCATAGGCAACGGCGACGCCGCCGGCCTCGGTCGGGGTGAAGGCGCCGGAGAGCGTGCCGATGACGATGAAGGCGGGCAGGCTCACGACCAGCAGGCCGTCGCGGATCAGCTTCGGCATCTCCGCGCGGGCGACCGTGATCGTGGAGATCGGGAAGTCGCCGCGGCGGCCCTTCCACATGATGACGGCGGCGTTCGAGACGCCGAGCAGGATTCCAGGGACGATGCCGGCAAGGAACAGGTTGAGGACGGAGAGGTCTGCGACCGCGGCATAGAGCACCATGATCACCGAGGGCGGGATGATTGGGCCGATCACCGAGGCGGCGGTCACCAGCGCCGCGGCGAAGGTCTTGCTGTAGCCCTCCTTGTGCATCCCGTTGATGAAGATCTGGCCGAGCGCGGCGATGTCGGCGACCGCGGTTCCGGAGATGCCCGAGAACATAACCGCCGCGACCACGGCGGCATAGGCGGTGCCGCCGCGGACTCGGCCGACCAGGATCTGCGCCAGCCGTATCAGCCGCTCGCTGATGCCGCCGCGGTTCATGATCTCGCCGGCGACGATGTAGAAGGGCGCCGCCATCAGCACGAAGCTGTCGAGGCCGCCCATCATCTTCGAGACCACGTTGAGGAGGGACTCGTTGTCCCACCAGAGTGCGATCGCGGCGGCGAGGCCGAAGGAGTAGCCGATCGGAAGGCCGGTCGCGAGGATGACGACGAGCGCGACCGCGACGACGAACATCATGACGGCTTGTCCTCTCCGCCGGCGAGGCGAGGCCAGGCTGCCGCCAGGAGCTTGTGGATGGAGACTATCAGGATGAGGGCGGCACCGATCACGGTAGCCGAGTAGATCCAGATCATCTTGATGCCGGCCGCCGGCGAAGTCTGCATTCCGTTCATGATGCAGTACCGGGTGCCCTGCCAGAGCACGATGACGCCGAAGACGATCGTCAGCGAGTTCAGGAAGATCTGATGGAACCGCTGGAAGCGCTCGTTCTGCACGTCCAGGAACAGGTTCATGTCCATGTGGTCGCCATACTGGCTGGCGGCAGCCGATCCGAGAAAGGTGAGCCAGATCGTGGCGTAGCGGATGGCTTCCTCGGTCCAGAACAGCGGCGCGTTCAGCACGTAGCGGGTGAACACCTGCGCGATGTTGAGGAGCACGGTCACCAGCAGGAGCCAACCCACGGCGTGGTCGGCGACCTTGGCAAGAAACCGGGCGATGGCGTGGTAGCTACGCATGGAACATCCGAGGGCGGGAAACAGAGCCGGCCCGGAAGCGGATGCCCCCGGGCCGGCTGGACGTCAGTTCGCGTAGGCCTGCTTTTTCGCCTCTTCGACGGCGGCGAGCAGCTTGTCGACGATCGGCTTGCCGACCTCGCCGGCGATGAACTCGATCACCGCGCCCTGGGTCTGCTTCTTGAAGGCTTCCTTCTCGGACGGCGAGGTCACGTAGACCTTGGTGCCGGCCTGGCGGATCTTGTCGATCGCCTGGATGCTGTCCATGGCCTTGCGCGAGTTGGCGACCTCGGCGTGGACCTTGGCGCCGTCGATCAGGATCTGCTTCTCGTCGGCGCTGAGCTTGGAGAAGACGCCGTCGTTGATGACGATGAAGTGCATGCCGTAGATGTGCTCGTTCACCGACATGTACTTCTGCACCTCGTAGAGGCGGCCGTCCCAGATGGTCGAAGAGGCGTTCTCCTGACCGTCGACGACGTTCTGCTTCAGCGAGGTGACGAGCTCGGGATAGGCGATCGGGGTCGCGGCCGCACCCACGGACTTCATGAAGTTGACGTAGACCTGCGACTGCATGGTTCGCATCTTCAGGCCCTTCATGTCGTCCGGGCCTTTGACCTCTCGGCTGTTGTTGGTGATGTTGCGGAAGCCGTTCTCCGAGAGCACCAGCGTGCGGATGCCGGTCGCCTTCCGCATCTCCTCGTTGAGCTCCTTGACGAAGCCGCTCTTCATGAACTCCCACGCGACGGGCGAGGAGGGGAAGAGGTAAGGGATCTGGTAGATCTGCATCGGCTTGTGGAAGCTGCCGAGCACGGAGTCGTCGGTCAGCGCCATCTCGAGCGTGCCGTTCTTCACCTGCTCGGTGACCTGCAGCGAGCCGCCGAAGGTGTTGAAGAAGAGACGGATCTCGAGTTCGCCCTTGCTCTTGAACTCGACGTATTCCTTGAGCGCCTTCATGCCCAGGATCTCGCCGCCCTGCCCGTCGGGGGCGCCGATCGAGAACTTGAGCGTGGTCTTGGCGTCCGCCCCGCCGGCGAGGACGAGGGCGAGCGCGCTTGTCGCGGCAAACATCAGCTTACGCAGAGACATGGCATTTCCTCCCGTTGTTGGTTTACGCCCGGCTT
>CAZZLX010000086.1:0-10109 GCA_964655235.1 uncultured Rhizobium sp. | reverse complement strand
CGTCAGACTTTCTCGGGCATGAGCCGGCCATTCTCGCGCTCCCAGTCATTCTTCTTCTCGGTCTCGCGCTTGTCGCCCTTCTTCTTGCCCTTGGCGAGGCCGAGTTCGACCTTGGCGATGCCGCGCTCGTTGAAGTAGATCGACAGCGGCACCAGCGTGACGCCGTCGCGGCGGACGGCGCCAAGGAGCTTGTCGAGCTCCTTGCGCTTTACCAGCAGCTTCCGCGGGCGCTTCGGCTCGTGGTTGAACTGCTTCGCCGCCTGCTTGAATTCCGGGATATAGGCGTTCAGCAGGAACAGCTCGCCGTTCTGCTCGCCGGCATAGGCCTCGGCGATCGAGGCGTGACCCGCGCGCAACGCCTTTACCTCGGTACCGACCAGCATGACGCCGGCCTCGAGGGTTTCCAGAATGAAGTACTCGTGGCGGGCGCGCCGGTTCTGGGCCGCCACCCGCTCGGGCAACGGGCCCGCCATGGGAAAAGCTTTCTAGTTGATGAGGCCGGCGCCGCGCATGGCTGCCGAGACCTTCTCCCGCGTGGGATCGGTGATCGGTGCCAGCGGCAGGCGGCACTCGGCCCGGCCCTTGCCGAGCAGCGAGGCGGCGAACTTGACCGGCGCGGGGCTGGTCTCGACGAACAGCGCCTCGTGCAGCGGCATCAGGCGGTCGTTGAGGGCCTGCGCCTTCTTCATGTCGCCCTTCTGGTAGGCTTCGTGCATGTCGGCGAGCTGGCGCGGCGCCACGTTGGCGGTGACCGAGATGCAGCCGTCTCCGCCCTGGGCCAGGAAGGCCAGCGCAGTCGCGTCTTCGCCCGAGAGCTGAGCGAACTTGTCGCCGCAGGCGCGCTTCGTCTTGAACGGCCGGGTCAGGTCGTTGGTCGCGTCCTTGACGCCGACGATGTTCGGCAGCTTCGCCAGCCGCCCCATCGTCTCCGGGGTCATGTCGATCACGCTGCGGCCGGGGATGTTGTAGATGATGATCGGCAGGTCGACGGCATCGTGAATCGCCTTGTAGTGCAGGAAGAGGCCTTCCTGAGTCGGCTTGTTGTAGTAGGGCGTTACCACCAGGGCGGCATCCGCGCCGGCTTCCTTGGCGTGGCGGGTGAACTCGATCGCCTCGGCGGTCGAGTTGGAGCCGGTGCCTGCGATCACGGGGCGCTTGCCCTTTGCCACCTCAATGCAGAGCTCGACGACTCGCTTGTGCTCGTCATGCGAGAGAGTCGGAGATTCGCCCGTCGTGCCGCACGGAATGAAACCGTGGGTCCCGTTTTCGATCTGCCATGCGACGAAGGATTGGAATCCCTTCTCGTCGAGCTTGCCCGCGGCTGTGAACGGCGTAATCAGCGCCACGAGCGAACCCTTGAACATGAAGATCTCCTTAGACTTCGCCCGGGAGAGGCGTAACCGGACGATAGTTATGTAAAACTTTGTCTGCAAGGTTGTTGCCCGGGTGCCACACCACTAGAATGCCAGCCGGACAGGGGGGTCTCTCAGGGAATAGAGCACCTTGATGACTTTTGCGAAGAATCCGGTGAGGACCGGCCTTGGAACCGCTTGCGCGGTTGCGTTGGTCGTCTCCGTTTTGTCACTGAACCCCGCCGCCGCGGGCCTGCCCGCGGACGAGATCCGTTATGCCAAGGTGGCGCTCGAAGCCGCCGACAAGGGCGACTACAACCGCGCCCAGGCGATGGCGACCCGTGATCCCGCGCTCGCCAAGCTGATCCGCTGGATGGAGCTGCGCCGCGCCGCGTCGCGCGCGGGCTTCGACGAGATCCTTCAGTTCACGGCGCTGAACCCGGACTGGCCGGGCAAGCATGCGCTGCGGCTCCGGGCCGAAGAGTCGATGCCGTCCGACATGACGGACCAGGACGTCATCGCCTACTTCCAGAAGAGCCCGCCGCTCGGCGCCGGCAAGATGCGCCTGGCCGAGGCCTATGCGCGGACCGGCCAGAAGGCGAAGGCCGCGGAGCTGATCCGCGAGGCCTGGACCAACGGCGACTTCGACGCCAATCAGGAAAAGAATTTCCTGCTCCGCTATCGCGACACCATCCGCGCCCAGGACCACTGGTCGCGCCTCGACAAGATGCTGTGGGACGGCAAGACCGGCGCCCCCTACCAGCGCATGCTGACCCGGGTCGAGCCCGGCCAGAAGGCGCTGGCCGAGGCGAGGCTCCGGCTCAAGGCAGGTGCCGGCGGCGTCGACAAGGCGATGGCCGCCGTTCCGGCCAGCCTGCAGAACGACCCCGGCTACCTCTACGAACGCGCCAAGTGGCGCCGTGTCCGCAGCCAGAACGACGGCGCGCGCGAGATCCTGCTGAAGCCGCCGGCGAACCTCGTCCGCCCCGACCTCTGGTGGCGGGAGGTCGAGTACCAGGCGCGCCAGGCTCTCCGCGACGGCGACATCTCGCTCGCCTACAAGCTCGCCGTCTCGCATAAGCCCGAGGGCGGCAAGGTCCAGGCGGACGCCGAGTTCTTCGCCGGGTTCGTCGCGCTTCGCTTCCTCGACGACCCGAAGACCGCGCTCGTCCATTTCCGCCGGCTGCACGACAACGTGTCGTCGCCGATCAGCAAGTCGCGTGGTGCCTACTGGGCGGGGCGCGCCGCCGAGGCGCTCAAGGACGCAAACGGCGCCAAGGTCTGGTACGCCAAGGCCGCCGACCAGGTGACGACGTTCTACGGCCAGATCGCCGCCGGCAAGATTTCGGATGCGCCGCCGGCTATGCCCGCCGATCCGAAGGCGACGCCGGCCGAGATCGCCGCATTCAAGAAAAGCGAGCTCGCCCGGATCGTCGAGATCCTGAACGAGCTCGGCCCGAACGAGCTGTTCGTCGCTTTCTCGATCGCGCTGGTGGACCGGGCCCGGACCCCGGGCGAGAAGGCCCTGGCGCTTGCGCATATCCGCAACACCGGCCGTACCGATACGGCGGTCGCGGTCGCCCGGCGCGTCGCCCGCGACGGTCACGTGCTGATCGACGACGGCTACCCGATCATCAAGCTGCCGAAGAACGAAGGACCCGAGTCGGCGCTGGTCCATGCGATCATCCGCCAGGAGAGCGGCTTCGATCAGCGGGCCGTCAGCAAGGCGAAGGCTCAGGGCCTGATGCAGCTGATGCCGGCGACGGCGAAGATCGTCTCCAAGGAGCTCGGGATCAAGTACGACCTCGGCGATCTGACGCAGAACCCGGTCTACAACATCACCCTCGGCAGCTCATACCTGAACGGCCTCATCGACGACTTCGACGGCTCCTACATCGCGGCGATCGCCAGCTACAACGCCGGCCCAGGCCGCATCAGGCGCTGGCTCCGCGACAATGGCGACATCCGCAAGGGCGAAGTCGACGTGCTCGACTGGATCGAGCAGATCCCGATCGCCGAGACCCGCAACTACGTGCAGCGCGTGCTCGAAGGTCTCCACATCTACCGCTCGCGCACCAAGAACGTGCCGCCGATCGTGCAGGCTCAGGCGATCAACCGCTGGTGCCTCTACGGGTGCGGCGGCGTGATCGAGGCGAGCGTCACCGCCAAGGCCCGCATCGGCAAGGCCAGCGCCGACGACGCCTGCGACTTCGAGACCGACCGCACCTGCACCGACAGCGAGGACGTGGTCGCTCGTGACGACGCACCGGCGCCGGAGCCGGTCCCCGTCGTCGAGGCGGCACCGGTCTCCGCACCGGCGGCCTCCGGCGCACGTGCCAGCCCGGCCCGGGCCTCCGGTTCCCCCCCACGCCAAGGCAAGGATTGATGTCGGCTCATTCGTCGTTGGCGAACATCGCTGCATGCGTGTTCGATGCATATGGAACGTTGTTCGACGTCACCCGCCTGGTGGAACCGTGCCGCGACAAGCTCGGCGACAAGACCGAGCTCCTGGCACGGCTCTGGCGCGAGAAGCAGCTTCAGTACACCTGGCTTCGCAGCCTTATGGGCGTGCATGTCGACTTCTGGCACGTGACCGGCGAGGCGCTGGATCACGCACTTGGCGCCCTCAAGCTCGACGACCCGCGGCTGCGCTCCATGCTGATGCAGCTCTACCTCGAGCCGCCTATCTACGGCGACGTGGTCGCCACGCTTGCCGCGATCAAGTCGAAGAAGATCAGGACGGCGATCCTATCGAACGGCTCGACCACGATGCTGGCGGGCGCTGTCAACGGCCATAACCTCAGGAGCCTCCTCGACCTCACGATCTCGGTCGACGAGGTGCAGGTGTTCAAGCCGCATCCGTCCGTCTACAAGCTGGCGACGGCCAAGCTCGGCATCGAGGCCGAGAAGATCCTGTTCGTCAGCTCCAACGGCTGGGACGCGCATGCCGCCAGGCACTTCGGCTTCCGCGTCGCCTGGGTCAATCGCCACGGCTTGGCACGCGAGACCTTGCCCGCCCAGCCCGACGTCGAGATCAAGAGCCTTACCGAGATCCCTGCCCTGCTCGGCCTCTAGGCCTCGCGCTCGTCCCCTCCCGCCGAAGAGACTTCCATGCCGGACACGCTTCCGACCTACGACGACGTGCGTCGCGCCGCCGAGCGCATCCGGCCGGTCGCGGTCGTCACGCCGCTGATCGAGTCCCAACTCCTCAACGAGGAGCTCGGCGGGCGTCTCCTGGTCAAGTGCGAGATGCGGCAGAGGACCGGATCATTCAAGCTCCGCGGCGCCTACAACCGGGTCTCGATGATCCCCGACGTCGACCGGAAGAAGGGGGTCGTCGCCTTCTCCTCCGGCAACCACGCGCAGGGGGTCGCGGCCGCGGCAAAGCTTCTGGACACGCCCGCCTGCCTCGTGATGCCGGCCGACGCGCCGGCAATGAAGATAGCGAACACCAAGGCCTTCGGCGGCGAGGTGATCCTCTACGACCGCTTCAAGGACTCGCGCGAGGAGATCGGCGCCAGGCTGTCGAGGGAGCGCGGCTCGACACTGGTGAAGCCCTATGACGATGCCGGCGTCATCGCCGGCCAGGGCACGATCGGCATCGAGATCGCAGCCCAGGCCAAGGCCATGGGCCTGAAACCCGATGCCGTGCTGACCGCCTGCTCCGGCGGCGGCCTCGTCACCGGCGTGGCGCTCGGCCTCTCCGCCGATCTGCCCGAGACCTCGGTCCATTCGGTCGAGCCCGCCGGGCTCGACGACATGGCGCGCTCGCTCGCCTCCGGCAAGCTCGAGAGGAACGACCCGGCGGCGCGCACGATCTGCGATGCGCTGATGGCGCCGACGCCGGGCGACATCACCTTCGCGGTCGCGAAGCAGCGCGTGAAGAGCGGCTTCGCGGTTACCGACGACGAGGTGAAGAAGGCGATGGCCACCGCCTTCCGCCACTTCAAGCTCGTGGTCGAGCCGGGGGGCGCCACGACGCTCGCCGCCGTGATGACCGGGAAGGCGCCGATCAAGGGGCGGACGCTCGTCGTCGTCGCCTCCGGCGGCAACGTCGATGCCGCCCTCTTCCGGGAAGCCCTCGCCCAGGCGTAGCCTCAGCCGCGTGCAGCGCGACGAGATCATCGCCATCCTCGGCCACATCCCGGCCTTCGCCGGGATAGCGCCGGAGCGCATCCAGCTCGCCCACTCGAGCGGCCTCACCAACATCAACTTCAAGGTCGAGACGCCGAGCGAACCTTTCGCGCTTCAGATTCGCACGCCGGATCCGGACGGCTATCGAAGCGGCGCCGCCACCGCGGAGGCGCTCGGCCTTGCGAAGCGGCTCGGCATCGGGCCGGACCTCGTCCACACCGACGAGCATGTCATCGTCACGCGATGGGTTACGCGCGTCGAGCGTCTCGGCATCGATCCGCGACGGGCCGGTGCGCTGTTCGCACGCCTCCACCAGTCCGGCGAGAAGCTCGGCCGCCGCTTCGATCCCTTTGCGTCCATCCGGCGATACACCGACGCGCTCGACCGCTCGCCGCTCTCGCCGGCACTGATCCAGGCAATCGCGCGCACCGAGGGCGACGCACCGTCGAAGTCCGTGCCGATCCACGGCGATCCGGTCCCCGACAATTTCATCGACGCCGGCGACCGCCTGGTGCTGGTCGATTGGGAATATGCCGGCATGGGCGATCCGGCCTGGGACCTCGCCTATCTCTCGCTGGAGGCCGGATACGCGGCGGATGACGAGACGCAGCTGCGCGCCGGCTATCGCGATCCGCGCCTGACGATCGAGCGGCTTGCGACAGCGAAGATGGTCGCGGCGTCGGTCGCCGTCCTCTGGGGAAGCCTGCGGATGAAGCGCGGGCAGCCGCCGGACCTGTCCGGCTGGATCGCGACCCGTCTTCGCCAGGCGGAAGCTCTCGCATCGGTGCTTTACCCGGACGCCGCTTCGGTCTAGCCTCCGCATCCGTCAGGGGTGCTCCGTCGCGGAGCTGAGAGGACAAGGTCCAACCCTCAAAGCTGATCTGGGTAATGCCAGCGGAGCGAGACCGAATGTTCTCAGGCACGCAGTTTTCCCTCTACCCGATGACCGCGGACTTCGTCCCGGCGATCATGCGCGGGATCGCCGCGCTCGATGCCTACAAGGACCAGGTCCGGCGCGAGACCGACGACCTCTCGACGCTGATGGTCGGACCGCCGGACACCATCGTCCGCGCCATGCGGGACGCCTTCATTGCTACCGCGTCCAAGGGAGACCACGTCGTGCTTTCGGCGACGCTGTCGCGCGGCTGTCCCGGCGAATCCGACGATCCGAACTGTTCGGCTGAAGCAATCCCGCCGATGAAGGACGGAGAGGATCTAGTCGCCTCCTCGCTCGCGCGCTACGCGCCGGGCAAGCTCTCCGGTGTCGCGGCCTCGGCACAGATCTCGCTCTATCCGCTGGGCACCGAGGCCCACATGGCACGGATCGGCGCCTGCATCGACTTCCTCAAGCGCGCCAAGGTCTTCGACCGCTCGAAGAACTTCTGCACCAAGCTCAGGGGCGACGCATCCGAAGTCTTCGCCGCGATCGAACGCTCCTATCTCGACTTCGCGCCCGCCAACGCGCATGTGGTACTGACCATCACCGTGTCGGCCAACAGCCCCTCCAACAAAAGCTGACGGGGGAATGCCATGAACCAATGGACCCAGCGCGAGATCGTCGTGGTCGCCGCCATCGGCGCTGTCTTCGGCGTCGTCTATCTCGCGATCGTGCAGCTCTGGCTGATGGTCCAGGGGATGATCGGGCCGATCTCACTCGACATCTTCTTCGGTCTCTGGTGCGTGGCCTCGATCGTTGCCGCCTATATCGTGCGCAAGCCCGGCGCCGCGTTCTTCGCCGAAGTCGTTGCCGCCATCGCCGAGGTCGCGACCGGCAATCCCGCCGGGCTGATCCTGCTGCTGACCGGCGTCGTGCAGGGCGCCGGCGCGGAGCTGCCCTTCGCCGCAACCCGCTGGAAACGCTACGACACGGCGGTCCTCCTGGCCTCGGGCGCGTCGGCCGCGGTGTTCAGCTTCGCTTACACATGGATCAGATTCAGCTACGGAGCGTTAAGCCCCACGCTGCTCGTCACCATGTTCGTCATCCGCATGTTGAGCGGTATGATCCTGGCGGGCTGGCTCGGCCGGGCGATCGCCCGGTCGCTGCAGCGAACCGGCTCCCTCGATGGCCTCAGGATCGACGAAGACAAGCGCGCCGCCATCTAATGCCGACGTCGTCCTCGTCGCCGACGGGGTCGCTGTCCGCTTTCCGCGTGCGATCCGGGATGCCGTCCAGGACGTCTCGCTGACGCTCCGTGCCG
Organism: uncultured Rhizobium sp.; assembly: GCA_964655235.1. Lineage (GTDB taxonomy): Bacteria > Pseudomonadota > Alphaproteobacteria > SHVZ01 > SHVZ01 > SHVZ01. Next base: position 2,425 of record CAZZLX010000086.1, on the reverse strand, counting down.
GCGAACGTCTGGCGCTGGTCGGCCCTTCCGGCAGCGGCAAGACCACGCTCGCCCTGGCCCTTCTCGGCGCCATCCCGTCCCTGGTTCAGGCCGAGCGCCGCGGTGACGTACGCTGGGCAGCACTCGGCGACCGCAAGCTCGCGACCGGCACCGGCATCGCCGCCTCGGTCCTGCAGGACACCGACGCGCAGCTCGTCGCGCTCACGGTCGAAGACGAGATCGCCTTCGCGCTCGAGAACCGCGGCCTTCCCCCGAGCGAGATCGACCGCCGCATCGAGAGCGCGATCGCCCGCCCGCCCGCGCTCGGGCTCGGCCGGCGCGAGCGCACGCTGGCGCTCTCCGGCGGCTGGCGCCAACGACTTGCGCTCGCCTCGGCGCTGGCCGAGAAACCGGGCACGCTGGTGATCGACGAGCCGGTCGCGCATCTCGACGGCGAGGCCGCGGCCGACGCCGTCGCCGCGCTCGACGAGACCTGCCGGCAGGGCGCCGCGGCGCTGCTGGTCGAGCATCGGCTGGATCAGGTCGCCGGTCTCGCCGACCGCGTGCTGGTGTTGAATGCGGAGGGACGGCCGGCTGCGCTCGGCGAAACCGCGCCGACGTTGCGGGCGCTCGCGAGCCGCAAGGACCATGGTCTCCGGCTGCCGCCATCCATCCGTGTCGCCGCGGCGCTCGAGGAGGCTGGAATCGCCGAAGGCGACTCCCGCGCTGTTCCGATCGCGCGCGCTGCGCTCGGCTTCGATCGCAGGCCTTCCGCATCGAGCGGACAGCCGATGCTCACCATCGATTTCGCTGCCGTCCGACGTGGACGGAAGACGGTTCTGGAGAGCATCGATCTCGAGCTGAGACAGGGCGAGGTCGTCGGCATCACCGGACGCAACGGCGCGGGCAAGACGACGCTCGCACTGATGGCCGCCGGTGCCTTGCGGCATTCCGCCGGCGTCGTGCGCCGGCATCACGCCGAGGCGCCGATCTACGTGCCTCAGAACCCGGCCCTCGCTTTCGCCACCGGCACCCTCGCGGCCGAAGCGGCACGGCGCGGCCTCTCCTGGAACGACGCCACGCGCGCCATCGTCCGCGCCGGGCTCACGCCCGAGCCCGACCGCCATCCGCTGACCTTCAGCCACGGCGAGCGGCGGCGACTCGCGCTCGCCCTGGCCCTTGCGTCTCCCGCGCCGCGACTGGTGATCCTGGACGAGCCTGCTTCCGGGCTCGACGGCATCGGACTCGCTGCGCTGGACGCCAATATCGAGGCGCTACGTGACCGCGGCTCCGCCGTGATGATCGTCGCCCACGATCTGGACTGGCTGGCGCGCGTCACCGACCGGATCGCGCTGATCGAGAACGGCCGCGTCGCCGTCGACCGAGCGAGCCTCGCCTTCCTCGCAAGCGTCGTCTCCGGCCATCTGCCGCTCACGGCGCCCGCCGGCGCCAGCCTGATGGCCCGCCTCGGCTGGAGCTTCGCCTCATGAGGACGCTCGATCCGCTGGTGAAGCTCGCGCTCGGCTTCATCTATATCGGCTTCGCCACCTTGAACGATCAGGCGCCCGAGCTCGCGGTGCTCGCCGTGATGCTGGCCGCGATCCTGCTCGGCGCCGAGAACATGCCGCTCAGGACCTTCGCGCTCGGTCTCCTGCCCTTTCTCTTCTTCGCGGTTACGTCGTCGTGGATCTACGCGGTGGCACCCGGCAACGTCTATGGCTGGACCGGCTGGCAGGTGGCGCTGGCGGTAGGCCTCCGAACCGTCGCGGTCGGCCTCGTCTCGATGCTGTTCGCCTATACGACCGAGCCGGCCGATCTCGGCCGTGTGCTGGTCCATCGCCTGCACATGCCCAGGCGCTTCGTCTACGGCACGCTGGCCGCGATCCAGTTCATGCCGGCGCTGGCCGAGGAAGCGCGGATGGCGCGGATGATCGCGCGCGCCTCGGTCCCGGCCGGCCCTGGTGCAGGATTCCGGCGCTTCTGGGCGGGGCTCAATCCGGGCCTCGGCATCACGCTGCTTGCCGGCGCCATCCGGCGCGCCGGCACCGCGGCCCTGGCGATGGAGCTGCGCGGCCTGACCGCCACGACGCGCACCTCGCCCTGGCGCGTGCCCCAAGTAGCCACGCGCGACATCGTCTTCACGCTTGCGGCGATCGCGGCTCTCGCCGCGATCTGGTGGATCGCCTAGTGCGCCTTCCGGCGCACGCACCTTCAATAAGACTAGTGTCGACTGAGCCGAAAGGCGCCTTAAGCGCCTCTCGGCTCACGACACTAAAGGTTCGCCAGCAGGTGGATCAGGCTGGAGGTGTCCCAGCGTCCGCCGCCGCGCTTCTGCACATGGGCGTAGAACTGGTCGACCAGCGCCGTCATCGGCAGGAGCGCGCCGTTGCGCTTGGACTCTTCCAGACAGATGCCAAGATCCTTGCGCATCCAATCGACGGCGAAG
>CAZZLX010000085.1:0-10159 GCA_964655235.1 uncultured Rhizobium sp. | reverse complement strand
GCGCTCGACTGGCGAGCGCGGCGCCGCGGAGGGCACGCCCTCGACGTTCTTCGGCGGCAGCTGCTTGACCGCAGCGTCGAGGGCATCGAACAGCGGCCCGTCGATCTCCTCGCCCTGGCCGAGCGCGTTGGCCTTGCGGAAGGCGGCGATCGCCACCTTGGTCCGCCGTCCCATCACGCCGTCGGCGGCGCCGATCTGATAGCCCAGTTGCTCCAGGAAGAACTGCACGCGCGCGATCGTGCGCTTGTCCACGACCAGCGGCTCGGGCGGCGGTGCGGGCGCAGCGGCGGGCGGCGGGACCGCGGCCACGGAGGGAGGCGGCGCCGGTGCGGCCTGCGGAGGTGCCGTCGATGCGGCCGGCGGCGACGGAGGCGGCTGGGGAACCGGCGGAAGCGTCACCTGGGCGGCAGGCGGAGCGTCGCCACGCTTCGCCAGCGGCACATAGCGCCACACGCCCCACGCAACAGCCACGACGACCGCGGCGGCAGCACCCCAATACAATGCTTTCCAGAGCTTCGTCACGCCCGACCTTTCGTCAGCACCGACCCGCGTCCAATGCCTACATCGCCGGCGGCAGCGTCTTGGTTCCCACGCCGTCGACCAGCTTCCTTGCCTCGGCCGGGTCCATCTGCGTGCCCGCCGGCTTGCAGACGATCAGGGTGACCCGTTCAGAAACCTGCTGCCCCGACCGCGCGTACTGGCCCACGACGCAAGGACGGTCGGCGTTCTGCGGCCGGTAGGTGAAGAGCCGGAACGTGCCCTCGGCATTGCCGCGGAAATAGGGCTGCTCGGCTCGCGCAAAGACGAGATTCTTGTCGGCGATCCAGTCGAGGTCCTCGACCACCGCGCGCAACCCGGCGTCCCGCCACTTCGCCGGGCCGTCGACGAACTCGTACCAGAAGACGCCGAGCATGCCGCCGCCGGCATATCCGGCCTTGTCGGTGGTCGGCACCGCCGGGACCTCGCCCTTGGCCGGCTCGCCCTCGGCGCGGTCGAAAAAGGTCGGCTTCGCGTCCTTGAGCGCCGGGATCGTGACCACCAGCGCGGATGCGGAAGGCTCGATCCTCTTGAAGTCCTGGGCCATCGCCGGCGAGCCGGCAAGGAGCGGGATCAGGATGAAGACGTAGCGCATACGGCGACGGTAGCGAGGCCGCTGTCCGCTGACTACCGCCTTCCGCCCCGCAGCCTGCCGACGATCCCGGTCGGGAAGAAGTAGACGCTGAGCACGAACAGGATGCCGAGCCACAGCAGCCAGCGGTCCGGGTGCAGGAGTTGGGGCAGCAGCGGGACGGCGGACGTCGCTTCCGAGAGCTTGCCCATCACCACCTGCAGGTAATTCTGCGCCAGGATGAAGATCGCCGCCCCCAGCACCGCGCCGTAGAGCGTCCCCATGCCGCCGATCACCACCATCAGCAGGATGTCGATCATGATCGCGAAGCTGAGCGTGGTGTCGGGGCCGGTATAGCGGAGCCAGAGCGCCATCAGCACGCCGGCGAGCGTCGCCATCGTCGCCGAGAGCAAGCTCGCGACTGTGCGGTAGATCACGACTCGGTATCCGAGGGCCTCGGCACGGAACTCGTTCTCGCGGATCGCCTGCAGCACGCGACCGAACGGCGAGTTGACGATGCGGAGCGCCAGCAGGAACAGGCCGAGCGAGGCGAAGAAGACCAGGTAATAGGTTAGTATCCTGCCGGTGATCGAGACGCCGAAGACCTGGTCCTCGATCAGGCGGAAGGACGGGCGGAGCATCGCCGGCACCGAGTAGCTGCGGCCGTCCTCGCCCCCGGTGATGTCGCGGAGCTGCTGGGCCAGAACCGCGAAGGCGGAGGCAACGGCGAGCGTGATCATCGCGAAGAAGATCGCGCGCACGCGGAGCGAGAAGAGGCCGATGACCACGGCCAGGATCACCGACAGCAGCAGCGCCAGCGCGACGCCGATGCCCATCGCGCCCCAGGTGGCGCCGATGCCGTGCATCGCGATCGCGATGCCGTAGCCGCCGATGCCGTAGAACATCGTATGCGCGAAAGAGACGATGCCGGTGTAGCCCAGCAGCAGGTCGTAGCTGGCGGCCAGCACGATGAAGACGCAGATCTTGGCGGCAACGTTGAGCGACTGGCTCCCGGGGAACAGGAACGGCGCGAAGGCAAGCGAGACCAGGACCACGACCAGCGCGGCGGTGAGGGCATGCGAGCGCGGCAGGTCGCCGGAGAGAAGGCGATGCAGCATCAGCGTCTCGCGACCGGGTAGAGGCCTTGGGGCCGCCACGACAGGATCGTCAGCATCAGCACGATGTTGGAGACCAGCGCCAGCTTCGGCACCAGGAAGCCCGAATAGTTGGCGAGCAACGCCAGCAGGATCGATCCGGCGAAACAGCCGCCGACCGAGCCCAGGCCCCCGATGATGATGGCGATGAAAATCAGCACCATCATCTCCATGCCCATCGAGGCGACGAGGATCTGCCGGTAGAGCGCCCAGAGAACGCCGCCGAGGCCGGCCAGCGCCGAGCCGGCGACAAAGACGCCGACGAAGATCTTCCTGATGTCGTAACCGAGCGCCTCGACCATCTCGCGGTTCTCGACGCCGGCGCGGATCAGGAGGCCGATCCGCGTGCGGTTGAGGCCGGCATGCATGCCGGCGAAGACGGCGAGGCCGAGCAGGATCGCGAAGACCCGGAAGCGCTCAACCGCGGCGTCGCCGACCACGAAGGAGCCGCGCAAGGTCTCGGGAAGGCGAACAGAAATAGGGTTGGCGCCCCAGAGCGCGTGGATCAGCTGCTCGGCGACGATGAGGCCGCCCGTGGTGATCAGGATCTGCTTGAGATGCTGGCCGTAGACCGGACGGATCACTACGCGCTCGAAGAAATAGCCGAGCGCCCCGGTCGCGATCATCGCCACGGTCGCGGCGAGACCGATCACGCCGAGATTGAGGCCGAGAGAGTCCGCCGCTCCCCAGGCGGCAAGCGGCACCAGCACGAGAAGCGCCACATAGGCACCGAGCGAGATGAAGACGCCGTGGCCGAAGTTGATGACATCCATCAGGCCGAAGACAAGCGTCAGCCCCGACGACATCACGAAGATCATCATCCCCATCGCCAGGCCTGCGACGGTCAGCGTGGCCCAGGTGGACATGCTGCCGACGAAAGGCAACGCCCACAGCGCCAGGGCGGCGATCAGGATCAGCGGCGCCCAATCGATCTTCTTTGCCTCGATCATCGGTGACGCTTCATTGGTGCTTGGCCAGGCTGAGGCCGAGCAGGCGATGCTGCAGCTCGGCGTCCTCGGCGAGTTCGGCCATCTCGCCCGCATGGACGATGCGGCCGTCGTCCATGACAGCGACCGTATCGCCGAGCGCCTTGGCGGCGGCGAAGTTCTGCTCGACCAGCAGGATCGTCGCACCCGACGCTTTCAGCTCGCGGAAGGCCGAGACCATGTTGGCCACGATCGCAGGCGCGAGACCCTTGGTCGGCTCGTCGACGAGATAGAGCTTCCTGGGCTCGATGATCGCACGCGCGATCGCCAGCATCTGCTTCTGGCCGCCGGAGAGTGCGCCCGCCGCGAGCGCCCAGAACTTCTCCAGCGCCGGGAACAGCCCGAACACCCATTTCAGGCGGTCGGCGTCGATCTCCCCCTCCCTCGCCGCCAGCACCAGGTTCTCGCGCACCGTGAGGTCTGTGAAGATGCCCATGTTCTCGGGCACGTAGGCAAGCCCTGAGCGCGCGATCGCGGGCGTCGGAAGCCGGGTCACGTCCTCGCCGGCCAGCGTCACGCTGCCGGAGGACGCGCGCCAGAGGCCCATGATCGTCCTCAACGTCGAGGTCTTTCCCGCGCCGTTGCGCCCGAGCAGCATCGTGACGCCGCGCTCCGGCACGACGAGATCGACCCCATGCAGGATGTGATAGCGCCCGATATGGGTGTGAACGCCCGAGAGCGAGAGCAGCGGCGCGGTCATGCCGCCGCCACGCCGAGATAGGCTTCCTGCACCACGGCCGAGGCAATGACCTCGGCCGGCGGGCCGTCGGCGACGAGCTGGCCGTTGTGGAGCACGATGATGCGGTCGGCGAGCGAGCGGACCACGTCCATCTTGTGCTCGACCAGCAGGATGGTCGCGTGCGCGCGCGCCTTGATCTCGTGGATCAGCTCCAGGATCGTCGGCACCTCGTCGACACTCATGCCGGCGGTCGGCTCGTCGAACATGAAGATGTCGGGCTCGAGCGCCAGCATCAGCGCCACCTCGAGCTTTCGCTGATCGCCGTGAGACAGCGAGGCGACCGCCGCGTCACGGCGATCGGCCAGGCGAACCCGCACCAGCATCGCCTCGGCCTTGTCGATCAGCTCGCGGCGGTCGCTCCAGAGGCTCACCAGATCGAGGCCGACCCGCGCTCGGCTCTGCACGGCAAGGCGCACGTTCTCGGCGACGCTCAGGTTCGGGAAAAGGTTGGTCAGCTGGAAGGCGCGCCCCATGCCGCGATGGGTGCGGGCGGAGACCGGCAGCGACGTGACGTCCACGCCCTTCAGCAGCACGGTGCCGGCGCTCGCCTTGAGCTGGCCGGAGATGAGGTTGAAATAGGTCGTCTTGCCGGCGCCGTTGGGACCGACGATCGCGGTCAGGCTGCCGGCGCGGAAGCTGCAGCTCACCTTGTCGACGGCGACGTGCCCGCCGAAGCGGATCGTGAGCTCGCGCGTCTCCAACGCCGGCGCTTCCATGGTGATCTCCGATGCGAGAGGGGCGGCCCTCAAGGCCGCCCCTACCCTTCTCAAGCTCAGCGCTTGTTGCGGATCGGCACAGGGATGGCCGAGGCCGGGATCTCCTGCACGAGGTCGAGCAGGTCGTACTGGTCCTTGCCGTCCTTCTTGACCCGGAAGTGATACATCGACTGCATCGCCTGATGGTCTTCCTTGCGGAAGCTCATCTTGCCCTTCGGCGTGTCGAACTCGAGCCCTTCCATCGCTTGGATCAGCTTCTCGGTATCGGTACCGCCGGCCTTGGTGACGGCGGCGAGCACGGCGGAGGCCGCGGCCATGCCGCCGGCGGTGAAGAAGTCCGGCGGCGCGTTGAAGCGCTTCTGGTGCTCGGCGACCAGCCAGTCGTTCATCGGGTTCTTGGGGAATCCCCAGTAGTAATAGATGGCGCCTTCCATGCCAGGGTACGCCTTGTACGGCACCATTGCCGGCAGGATGTTGCCGCCGGGCGCGATCTCGATGTTGAAGCGCTCCGGCTTGAGGTCCGCGATCTTGGTCAGCGGATGCGGGCCGGCCCAGATGATCACGATCACCTTGCGGCCCGGCTTGTCCTTGAGCGCATCGAACAGGCGCTGGGCAGAGGCGGTGAAGTCCGTGGTGTTCTGCGGCGCATACTCCTCGAACACGACCTTGGACGGGCTCTTCACCGCCGCCAGCGCGTCCTTCATCGCCTGCACGCCGTCGCGGCCGAAGGCGTAGTCCTGCGCCAGGGTCGCGATCTGCATCGGCTCTTTAGAGAGCGCCACCGCGGCGGCGACGCCGTCCTGGGAGGAGTTGCGGCCGGTGCGGAAGATGTAGCGGTTCCACTTGTCGCCGGTGATCGAGTCGGCGACCGCGGGCTCCACCAGCAGCACCTTCTTGTATTCCTCGGCGACCGACAGCGCCGCCAGCGCCGCCGCCGAGGAGGTGGTACCGACCGCGATGTCGACCTTGTCGTCACCGTAGGCCTGCTCAAGCAGCGACTTGGCGAGGTCGGGCTTCAGCTGGTCGTCCTTCACGATGACGCGGATCTTCCGGCCGTTCAGCTCCATCGAGCCCTTGGTCAGGTACTCGAGGCCCATCATGAAGCCTGCCTCGGTCTGCTTGGCGTAGGCCTCGAGCGGGCCGGTCTTGCCGGCGATCAGGGCGATCTTGAGCTCCTGCGCGGAAGCCGCGCCGAACGACAGCGCCAATGCCGCCGCGCTGCCCATGACGACATGCCGGAACCTGGAATACGCGCCCATGCTCACCTCCCTAGCTGGACCGTCATTCATATGACGATCAATTCATGTTTGACCTGAGGATAAGGGCCGGCCATGAGAACGTCAACAACTGCCGCAATCATTGACATATCCTGCGGCACGGCGCAGTTATATGACGCCTTCGTCATATTGGATCCGATGACCGCTCGCGTCGCCGCCAAGCCCCAGCCGAAGACCGACCGCGGCGAGCGCACCCGGCGGAAGATCCTGGCCGCGGCCTCGGCCGAGATCGGCCGGCGCGGCTTCAGCGTCACCTCGATCAGCGACATCACCGCGGCAGCCGGCGTCGGCCAGGGCACCTTCTACATCTATTTCGAGAGCAAGGAGGACGTGCTGCGCGAGCTCGTGCTCCAGCTCGGCCGGGACCTCCGCCAACACCTGTCCGAGGCAATCGTCGGCACGAAGAACCGGCTCGAAGCCGAACGCGAAGGGCTCCGCGCCTTCATCGAATTCGTGCGCCGGAGCCCCGGGATCTATCGCATCATCGAGGAATCCCAGTTCGTCGACGACGCGATCCATCGCCGCCACTACATGGACTTCGCCGCCACGTACCGGGCAGCGCTGGAAGTGGCGGAGGAGCGCGGCGAGATCAGCAAAGGCAGCGCCGAGGTCCGCGCCTGGGCTCTGATGGGGATGGCCGTGCTTCTGGGCCAGCGCTACGGCATCTGGGACGTGGCGACCCCTCTCGACGACGTGATCGGTCCCGCCGTCGACCTGATCGGGAGAGGCATCCGGCCCTGATCTCGGGTAGCGTCGTGGTCGATGGTCGCCGACTTCGCCCGACGCCGCGCCGAGACCGACCCCGACCGCATCGCCTTCATCGAGGCGGCGAGCGGACACACACTCGCCTATCGCGATTTCGACCGGCGCGCCGGCAGCGCCGCGCGTCTTTTGCGGTCGCTAGGCATCGGCCGCGGCGACCGGGTCGCGACGCTGACGCTGAACGAGATCGCCTTCTTCGAGATCCTGGTCGCCACCGCCCGCATCGGCGCGATCGTCGTGCCGCTCAACTGGCGGCTCGCAGCCGACGAGCTTCGCCCGATCCTTGCCGACTGCGCCCCTCGCCTGCTGGTCCACGATGCAGCGAATGCCACGATGGCGACACAGCTAGCGGCGCCGCTCCTGTCGCTTTTCGACTATGAAGCGCGGCTCGCTGCCGGCGAGCGCTTCGACTCCGACTGGCCGGCCGACGGTATCTGGTACCTGCTCTACACCTCGGGCACGACCGGCAGGCCGAAAGCGGTGATCCAGACATTCGGCATGGCCGAGGCCAATCACGTGAACCTCCGCCATGCGATCGGTCTCTCCGGCGACGACCGCACACTCAACTTCCTGCCGCTGTTCCACACCGCGGGCATCAACCTGCATACGCTGCCGACGCTGATGTCAGGCGGCGCGGTGACGATCTTCCCCAAGTTCGATGCCGGGCAGGTGCTCGCGGCCATCGACGCGGGAAAGGTCACCTGCTTCTTCGGCGTGCCGACGGTCTACCAGGCACTCACCGCGCATCCAGAGTTCGCTGCGACCGGCTTCAGCACCGTGCGCTCCTGGGCGTCGGGCGGCGCACCGCTGCCCGAGCCTTTGCTCCGCATCTTCCTCGCGCGCGGCGCCAGGGTCTGTGGCGGCTATGGCATGACCGAGACCGGACCGACGCTCTGCCTGATGGATCCCGCGAACGTGGAGACGAAGATCGGCTCGTCGGGCAAGGTGCAGGCGCTCTCGCAGGTGCGCGTCGTCGACGCGCAGGGGCGCGATGTTCCGACCGGCATGTCGGGCGAGGTGCTGGTAAAAGGCGCCAACGTGACTCCGGGCTACTGGAACGACGAGGCGGCGACCCGCGCTGCCTTCACCGCCGACGGCTGGCTCAAGACCGGCGACGTCGGACGCGTGGATGCCGACGGTTATGTCACGATCGTCGACCGCATCAAGGACATGTTCATCTCGGGCGGCGAGAACGTCTACCCGGCCGAGGTCGAGCGCGCGCTGCTGGCCCATCCCGAGGTGCAGGAAGTGGCGGTAATCGGCGTGTCTGACGAGCGTTGGGGCGAGGTCGGCCGCGCCTTCGTCGTTCCGCGCGCCGATGCGCGGCCGGAGCCCGAACGACTGCGCGCCTTCTGCCGCGAACGCGTCGCCGGCTACAAGGTGCCGAAGACGATCCTCGTCGTCGCCGACCTGCCACGCACCGCCGCCGGCAAGGTGCAGAAGCACCTGCTGCGGGTGCGAGCCGATTAACGACAGTCGGAACCCTCGCCCGGCGAAGCCGGGAGAGGGTTCTAAGCGAGCAGATCCTTCAGAGTCAGCGCGATCACCTTGGTTGCGGCATTCAGGTCGTCGAGCTTGATCCGCTCGTCGGCGCGGTGCGCGTTGGCTTCGAGGATCGTGCGCGGGCCGGCGCCGTAGAGGATCGTCGGGATCCCCTGCTCCGCGTAGTGGCGCGCATCGGTGTAGAGCGGCAGACCGTTGATCGGGATCGTCTCGGCGAGGATCTCGGTCGCGCGGCGCGCCAGGGTCTCGGCCATCTCGCGGCTGGCGTCGCTCGCGGTCAGCGGTCGGGCGAGCAGAACGCGTTTGGTCTCGATCGTGGCGCCGGCGACCGATATCGCCTTGGCGATGACGTCGCGCAGTTCGGCCTCGACCTCGGCCGGATTCTCTTCCGGGATCATCCGCCGGTCGAGACGCAGCGTCACCGCGTCCGGCACCACATTGGTGTTGATGCCGCCCTTGATCAGCCCGACCGTCATCTGCGCGGCACCGATGCCCGGCGTCTTCGACACCCGGCGCGCGAGACCTTTGCGCCACGCATAGAGCGCGGAGAGCACCTGGCTCGCCGCTTCCATCGCGTCGATGCCCGTCGATGGCGATGCCGCATGCGCGGAGCGGCCGCGCAAAGTCACTTCGAGATGCAGGCAGCCATTGTGCGCCGCGACCACCGCGTAGGAGAAGCTGGCGCAGATCACCATGTCGGGCTTCGAGAGACCGGCCTTCAGCAGATATCCCGGCCCGATTTCGCCGCCGACCTCTTCATCATAGGTGAAGTGAAGCTCGACCGTGCCGCGCGTTGGCGGGGATTTCTCGAGCGCCATCAGCGCGAAGGCATATGTGGCGAAATCCGACTTCGATACCGCGGCGCCTCGGCCGTACATCCAGCCGTCGACGATCTCGGCACCATAAGGATCATGAGTCCAGCCCTCGCCCGGCGGGACTACGTCGCCATGGGCGTTGAGGGCGATCGTCGGGCCCGGGCCAAAGCGGTGCCGGACGATTAGGTTGACGGCGCTGACCATGCCGTTGCCCATCACGAGGTCGGCCGGCACCGGATGGGACTCGACGCCGAGCCCAAGCTCGCCGAGGAGCCGGGCAGCCTTCGCCGCGGCACCGGCCAGATCGCCCGGCGGATTGTCTGAGGGAATGCGCACCAGCTCGGCCAGGAAGCGCTCCTGCCGCGCGCGGTTCGCATCGATGAAGCCCAGCATATCCGACGTCATCTCGCCCCCTTAAGAAGACCGGATGCCCAGATAGCATATCCGGCCCGTAGCCCGTCACGGGCCCGTGTTTCCAATAAGGACGTTCCCGATTGCAATGCCTTTGAGTTGCATCATAGGCTTTCCGGGTTGTTTTCATCTGAGTCTAGGGGAGACCGCATCGTGTCCAGATTGACCCTGCTATCGACGGTGAGCGCGATCGCGCTTGCGTTCGCCGTCTCGCCGGCGATGGCGCAGAAGAAGGGCGGCGCTGCCGTCGTCGGAACGTCCTCGGCGCCGCCGCTGACCGATGCCCAGGCCTCGACGGCCGAGGCCTCGCGCAACATCTCGATGCACTGGATCGAGACGCTGTTCGCCCGCGACGAGAACGCGAACCCGATCCCGGATCTCGCCACCAAGGCCGACATCTCGCCGGACGGCCTGACCTACGTGATCACGCTGCGCGAAGGCGTGAAGTTCCACAACGGTCAGGAGATGACCGCCGAGGACGTGATCGCCTCGCTCGAGCGCTACGGCAAGGTCGGCGGCTCCGCCCAGATCATCAAGCCGATCACCAGCATGACGCCGACGTCGAAGTACGTCGTGACGCTCAAGCTGAACGCGCCGTTCCCGGGCCTGATCGACAACCTGTCGAGCCCGCGTGCCCCGGCCGGCATCATGCCGAAGTCGGAAGGCGCCAAGGAGCGCGGCAAGATCG